>CAZWFM010000107.1:0-6688 GCA_964633185.1 uncultured Bacteroidales bacterium
AAGAATTATTTTGAAGCTCTTTTGCCGGCTTACGTGATCTATGAACGAAAATTGAACCCAAAATTTTATGCCGGCTTGGAACTGGAATTGCGGGGAGAAACATTTCGGCTGGGAGATTCACAGTATGAAGACTCATTTATTAGTCAACTCGGAGAGAACAAGCTGACATTCCTGACAGAGCCTAAACTATTCATTGATTACTATGTGGCAAAACATGTTGTTTTATTTATTAAACCGGGACTCCGACTTTTTCAGAAATGGGAACATTATACTGAAGATGATAAGAGAATAGAAGATTCTGAGTATATTCAGGGCACCCTGAAGAATAGTTTTTACCTGGAAATGGGGATGGCGTTACGATTCAGGTATGATGAGGAGTGATGAGTAAAGAAGTTTAGAGTTTAGAGTTCAGAGTTGGAAGCCGGGAAGTTGAAAAGTTGAGAAAACGGGAAGATTAGATGTGAGATTGTGAGAAAGTGAGAGGGCGAGATCATAAGATGGTTACCGGGTAAAATGATTAATCGGGGAACTGGTGAAATGAATCATGGTAAAAGCTGATTTTAAGGATATACCCTGAAAAGGTGGAATAAAAATAGCCCGGGGTATCGCCCAGCGGAGAATATAATGAATTGAGTTTATCTTAAAGATACACCCTGAAGGGGTATTAATATTATAGCCCAGGGTGAAACCCTGGGGAACAGGATGCAAAGTATAAAAGCGTTTCATCTGCCAACATAATTCAGGGATTAAACAACCTATGAAACGCAAACCGCAGGTATTTCTAAGTGGTGTAATTGTATGAGTTATGAGATAAGAAGGTGAGATTTGAGATGGTGATACTAGAGACTAGCAACAAGAGACTTGCGACTGACTTGCTACAACATTCCGAGTTCAAGCAAAGCTTCTTCCGACATCATGGTCTGATCCCACGGAGGGTCAAATACCAGGGTGACACTGCACTCATTTATTTCATCAAGAAATTCGATTTTATTCTTTACTTCTGAAAGGATCTGATCTGCTATCGGGCAGTTTGGTGCAGTGAGAGTCATGACGATCTCAACATTGTTTTTTTCCTCAATATTGATCTCATAAATTAATCCCAGGTCATAAATATTTACAGGGATTTCAGGGTCATAAATAGTTTTCAATACTTTGACAATATCAGTTTCTAACTGTAATAGAGTGTGATGATTCTTTTTTTCTGCCATTGGGCGTTTATTAATTTTTTTCCTTGGCATGGTAAGCCATCGCGTAAAGTTTCATCTGCTTGATCATTGATAGTAAACCATTTGCGCGGGTTGGTGAAAGGTTTTGCCGCAATCCGATCTTATCAATAAATTCCAGATCAGTTTTCATAATTTCTTCAGGGGTCCTGTTTGAGAGCACTCTGATAAGTAAGGCAATAATTCCCTTTGTAATAATGGCGTCACTATCTGCAGTAAATATTATTTTACCATCGGAATACTCTGCATTCAACCATACTTTCGACTGACATCCTCTGATCAGATAATCATTATTTTTAAGTTTGACATTTATCGGAGGCAGGTCATTCGATATTTCGATCAGATAGTTATATCTGTCCATCCAGTCTTCAAAGACACTAAATTCCTCAACAATTTTGTCTTGCACTTCTTGAATTGATAAAGTCATTTCTTTTATAACAATAGGATAAATGATAATGTTCGAAGATCAGGCAAACATAATCTTAACCTGTTCTATTGCTTTGCAAAGGTAGTCAATCTCTTCTTTTGTGTTGTAAAGTGAAAAAGAAGCCCGAAGCGTACCATCAATATGAAAATGCTGCATAACAGGCTGTGCACAATGGCTGCCAATTCTGACTGCAACTCCCATTTTATCAAATATCATTCCTGAATCAAGCATATGAACTCCGTTGATCAGGAATGAAAGGATTGAAGCTTTGTGAGGGGAGCGGCCGTATATTGTTACGTCACCCAAATCATCTATCTTTTTTGTGGCATAGGCGAGAAGTTCAGCTTCATAGGCTGCAATTTTTTTCAATCCAATTCCGGAAATATATTCCAAAGCAGCAGCCATTCCAATGGCTCCGATATAATTGGTAGTACCTGCCTCAAATTTAAATGGCAGTTCGTTGTATGTTGTTTTCTCAAATGTCACAATGTCAACCATGTCGCCTCCTCCCTGGTATGGAGGTAATTTATCGAGCCATTGTTCTTTTCCGTAAAACACGCCGATACCTGTAGGACCATAAATTTTATGTCCTGAGAATACAAGAAAATCACAATCCAGTTGGCAGACATCAATTTTAACATGTTGAACAGACTGAGCCGCATCAATCATAACAGGCACATTCATGTCATGTGCAATCCGGATCATTTCTTCTATTGGATTAATGCTTCCCAGGGTATTGGAAATATAGATTAATGATACAATTTTTGTTTTGTCAGTAAATAATTTTCTGTAATACTCAATATCAAGAATACCGTCATCATTAAATGGAATGATCTTCAATTTTGCGTTTTTTCTTTCACAGAGCATTTGCCAGGGAACAATATTTGCGTGATGCTCCATTTCAGTAATAAGAATTTCGTCATCTTTCTGTATGAATTGTTCACCAAAGGAAAAAGCAAGAAGGTTGATAGATCCTGTTGAACCGCTGGTAAAAATAATTTCTTCTTTTTTAGAGGCATTGATGAACTTGCAGACTGTTTCACGGGCATTTTCATAAGCATTTGTTGTCTGATCACTCAGAAAATGAACACCACGGTGTATATTGCTGTTTAGCTTGGAATGATATCGGTTCACAACTTCAATGACCTGAATGGGTTTCTGGGTGGTCGCGGCATTATCGAAATAAATAAGAGGCTTATTATACACTTTCTGCTCCAGGACGGGGAAATCGGCTCGTATCTTTTTTATATCATAATCATTCATAATGCTCAAATTTGTTCCGGTAAAATTAATTTGGATGGTATGAGAATAAAATGATATTTGTAGTATTTATTTTTATATGGATTTCAAAAGGATTAAGGTAAATGGAACAATTGGTTTAATTGTGTTGTACATTACAGTTTTCACACCTGGAAAGTTCTCCTTTGAGTCTTTTTTCCACCATATCATTCATCCGGTCTTTCAGAGGATCAAGATTTATTTTTTCTATTACTTCATTGGCAAATGCAAACATCAACAGGTGTCTGGCCTGTTCATAGCTGATGCCTCTTGAACGCAGGTAAAACAAGGCATTCTCATCGATTTGCCCGACAGTGGCTCCATGACTACATTTTACATCATCATTATAAATTTCCAATTGTGGTTTGGTATTCATTTTGGCTTTTTTTGACAGTAGTATGTTATTGTTACGCTGATATGCTATGGTTTTTACTGCATATTTGTCAACAAGAATTTTTCCGTTAAATGCACCTGTTGCTTCGCCGTCAAGGATTCCTTTAAATAGCTGATCGCTTTGACAATGAGGTTTCAGATGATGTATATGAACATAGTTTGCCACGTGTTGATTGTCTTCACAGAAGAATAAACCGTGAGTATAGTTCTCGGCACCTTCCCCGTTAAGTTTTGCAAAATAATTATTGCGTATCAGACCTCCATGCAATGAAATGGTGTTTGATGATAACTTGCTGTTTGATTCCTGCCGGATAAAAGTATTTGATATTTGTGATGATTTGCTGTTCTCATTTTGCATTCTTACATAATCAAACTTTGAATATCTACCGATATAGATTTCTGTTAAAGAATTTGTTATAAAACTGGCTTTGCATAAGGTATGATCACAAACTAAAACTGAGGCTCTGGAATTTTCTTCAACTACAAGCAGGTTTCTTCTGGTAATACGCAGATTTTTGAAGGAAAATCCCAAATTGATTATTTGAATAGGTTTATCAAGGTGAGTGTTTTTTGGAACATAGATGAAAATTCCATCCTGGGCAAATAATGTGTTTAATGCTGCTAAACTATCAAGTGATGTGTCGGCATATTGAGCATAATGTTTATTGACTATTTCAGGGTATTTTAATGAGGCATCGGCCAGACTGCTTATAATCACTCCTTCAGGCAGATCTTTTGTTGTGTTCTTTCTGTAAAAAAAGCCATTCAATACAAGTACAATGTGAGTGTTCAGTTCAGGAATATCACATCGGAACAATTCTTCAAGGTCAACAGAAAAACTTGCCGGAGCCATTTCATAAGAATAGTCTCCCTTTAAATAGGTCATTAGATCAGTATAGCGGTAATCTTCATTTTTTCTGGAAGGAATTCCCAGCTTCTGAAAATCGCCCAATGCCTGTTTTCTGTGTTTGTTCATCAGATGACCGGTGCTTTTGGCTATTTCTTTAGCATTCCTGGTATATATCTCAGTTAATTCTTCCTGTAATTCAAATGCTGTCATAAGTTTAAAATTATTCTTTCAGCCAGTCGTAACCTTTTTCTTCCAGTTCAAGAGCAAGTTCTTTACCACTTGATTTCACAATGTTTCCTTTATACATTACATGTACAAAATCAGGTATTATATATTCAAGTAATCTCTGGTAGTGAGTGATAATTATTGTAGCGTTGTCTTTGCTCCTTAATTTATTTACTCCCTTCGCAACAATACGCAACGCATCAATATCAAGGCCTGAGTCGGTTTCATCCAGAATTGCAAGTTTTGGTTCCAGAATTGCCATTTGGAAAATTTCATTTTTTTTCTTTTCGCCACCTGAAAACCCCTCATTTACTGAGCGATTGGTCAGGCTGGAAGTAATTTCTACGATCTCTTTTTTCTCTCTCATTAATTTCAGAAAATCGGATGCTGAGATAGGTTCCAGATTCTTAAACTTTCGTTGTTCATTCAGGGCAGTTTTCATGAAATTAACCATAGATACACCAGGTATTTCAACAGGATATTGAAAACCCAGGAATATTCCTTTTCGGGCTCTGTCTTCCGGTGAAAGCTCTGTAAGATTCTCTCCAAGGTAATTAATACTTCCTTTTGTAACCTCAAAGGTGTTGCTCCCTGCCAGAACCGATGCCAATGTGCTTTTCCCTGACCCGTTGGGACCCATAATGGCATGGACTTCTCCAATATGAACATTTAAGTTTATACCTTTTAAAATTTCTTTTCCTTCTACTGAGGCATGTAAATTCTTAATTTCCAACATTTTTTGCAATTTCTATTTAAAGTAATTAACCAACACTGCCTTCCAGGCTGATCTCTAGTAATTTCCGGGCTTCAACAGCAAATTCCATTGGCAGTTTATTCAATACTTCTTTAGCATATCCATTAATAATCAGACCAATCGCATTTTCAGTGTCTATACCTCTCTGGTTGCAGTAAAATATTTGATCTTCTCCGATTTTTGAAGTCGTAGCTTCGTGTTCAATTATTGCTGATTCATTATCGACTTCCAGGTATGGAAACGTATGGGCACCACACTGGTCACCAAGCAGCAATGAATCGCACTGAGTATAATTTCTGACGTTGTCAGCAGTCTTTAAAACTTTAACCAGTCCGCGGTAGCTATTCTGACTTTTACCTGCCGATATACCTTTGGAGATAATTGTACTGCGCGAATTTTTACCGATGTGTAACATTTTGGTACCCGTATCGGCTTGTTGATGATTGTTGGTCACTGCAACAGAATAAAATTCTCCCACAGTATTGTCGCCTTTAAGAATACAGCTTGGGTATTTCCAGGTGATGGCAGAACCTGTTTCCACCTGTGTCCATGATATTTTAGAGTGATTGCCTTTACAGATCCCCCGCTTTGTTACAAAATTGTATATTCCGCCCTTGCCTTCTTTATTACCAGGATACCAGTTTTGTACGGTACTGTATTTTACTTCGGCACTTTCGTGGGCTACTATTTCAACTATTGCAGCATGTAGCTGGTTTTCATCTCTTTGGGGAGCCGAACAACCTTCGAGGTAGCTAACATAACTCTCATCATCAGCAACAATTAAGGTTCTTTCAAACTGTCCGGTATTGAATGCATTGATACGAAAATAAGTGGACAGTTCCATCGGACATCTAACTCCTTTTGGTATATAGCAAAAGGATCCATCGCTAAATACTGCTGAATTCAAGGCTGCAAAATAATTGTCGGTATAGGGAACCACTGATCCCATATATTTTTTTACCAGGTCAGGATGTTCTTTAACTGCTTCATTGAATGAACAAAAAATGATTCCCAGTTCAGCAAGGGTCTCACGAAAAGTAGTCTTTACAGATGTACTATCCATAACAGCATCTACAGCAATCCCGGCGAGATGTTTTTGCTCCTCAAGAGGAATACCCAGTTTTTCGAAAGTAGCCAGCAATTCCGGATCAACTTCATCCAGATCTTGGTATTTGGCGATTCTTTTTGGAGCAGCATAATATATTATGTCCTGATAATTTATTTCAGGCAATTGTAAATGTGCCCAGGTGGGTATTTTCATCGTTTTCCAGTGACGATAAGCTTTCAGTCGAAATTCAAGCATAAACGTCGGTTCTTCTTTCTTTTCAGAAATCATCCGGATGATCTCTTCATTCAATCCCTTGGGAAGGCTATCAACTTCAATATCAGTATAAAATCCATACTTATACTCATTCGAAGTTACCTGATCAAGTATTTTATCCTGTTCTGTCTTCATTTCAGTCACAGTTCAATAGAAGTAAAAAACACTATTTAGAAATAGTCTAAATAAGAACAAAGATACAAAAACTAAACGAATT
>CAZWFM010000108.1:0-4947 GCA_964633185.1 uncultured Bacteroidales bacterium
TAATGTCAGTGCACAGCACATGCTTTACTCCTCTTGACAGGTACTCTTCAAGAAATTTAAACAGTTCCATATCAGTTGTTTCCAGCCAACCGGCAACAGCTATTTTCTTTTCATTCACATCTGCTCCAAGAATGATCCTATCAGAACCGTATTTTTCAAACCAGGAATAAAACAAGATTTTATCCTTTACTGCAATACTTCCAATGGTGGCTATATTTGCACCGTTGTCAAATACCATCTCAATATCTTCATCTGTTTTGATACCCCCTCCGAAATCGATTATCAGATCAGTTTTTGAGGCTATTTTATCCAACACTTTCCAGTTTACAACATGTTTTTCTTTTGCTCCATCGAGATCAACAAGGTGCAATCGCTGAAGTCCATGATCCTGAAAAGTCTTTGCCATATCAAGCGGATCCTCATTGTAAACGATCTTCTGATCGTAATCTCCTTTTGATAAGCGAACACATTTGCCGTCAATCAGATCAATAGCCGGTATAATAGTTAACATTTTTCAACAAAATTTTGAAGAATACGTGCTCCAACAGGACCGCTTTTCTCCGGGTGAAACTGCGTAGCATAAAAGTTATTCTTATGCATAGCTGCACTGAAAGGCAGGATATAATTGCATGTAGCTATGGTATCCGGTCCGAAAGTAGCATAATAACTATGCACAAAATACACATATTGTTCCTCAATACTCTTATCAAATAAAGGTGATCTTACATTTGTAATAGTGTTCCAGCCCATGTGTGGTACCTTGGTAATATTCTCCTGTCCGACTGCCGGTTGAAACAATACTGCGTTTTCGTCAAAAATACCAATACAATCCACATCGCCTTCAGTACTGTGCCTGCACATAAGCTGCATGCCCAGGCAAATTCCCAAAACAGGCTGTTTTAATGATCTGATCAGTGTATCCAAACCATGTTGCCTGAGGTATGTCATAGTTGTGCTTGCTTCACCCACACCAGGAAAAATCACCTTATCGGCTGCAAGTATTTTCTTTTTATCATTGGTAACTTCTGCTTCAATACCCAGTCGCTGTAAAGCATATTCTACCGACATGATATTCCCTGCATTGTATTTTATGATCGCAATTTTCATTTGCTAATACTTAAAATAGTCTCTGGTTTCAAGTCTCAAGTTCCATTCTATCACCTCATCAACTAAACCCCTAAACTGATTACAGATCACAGCTCACTGATCACCGTTCACGATTCAACGATTATACGATTCAACAACCGATCCCGATGAAAATCGGGAGAGCTCGACGAAGTCAATTAAACAACACCAAACCCTAAACTAACTCCAAACTCTGAACACTAAACTCAACGCTAAACTCTAAACACTGAACATTAAACTGATCAATTCTTCATTCTCAATTATACATCCTTTAAAGTGCTCCTTTCGTTGAAGGCAAATCGTATTTGAACACATCCCTTTTTATCGCCATTTTAATTGCACGGGCAAGAGCCTTAAAGATCGCCTCAATTTTATGGTGTTCATTATTTCCCTCTGCTTTAATGTGTAAATTGCATTTGGCAGCATCACTAAAGGATTTAAAAAAGTGGAAAAACAACTCAGTAGGCATATCTCCTACCATTTCGCGCTTGAATTCTGCATCCCAAACAAGCCATGGCCGACCTCCGAAATCAATTACAACCTGTACCATAGAATCATCCATAGGAAGAGCATATCCATATCTTTCAATGCCTCTTTTGCTACCCAGGGCTTCATGAAATGCTTCTCCAAGAGCTAAAGCAGTATCCTCAATTGTGTGGTGTTCATCAACCTGCAAATCTCCATTCACCTCAATATGCAATCCAATTGCTGCATGTTTTGCGATTTGATCCAGCATATGATCAAAAAAGCCAAGACCTGTTGAAATAGAACTTCCGGCACTATTATCAAGATTCAATTCAATTTTTATTTGAGTCTCTTTTGTTTTGCGTTCCACGCTGGATTTCCTGCCACCTGCCATCAGATTTTCATAAACCTTCATCCAGTTTCCTGAACGAAGCACACAATAGCTTGCCAATCCTGAATCTTCCAATTCTCCATCGGTGATTTTATCAGACAGCAGAATACCCTTTGTACCAAGATTTTTAGCAAGTTCTATATCGGCAAGACGATCGCCAATTACATAAGAATTATCCAGGTCATAATCGCCTTCTATAAATTCTTTAAGCATTCCCGTTCCCGGTTTACGTGTATCTGCATTGTCAACCGGAAATGTCCGGTCAATGAAGACATCAGTAAACACAACGCCTTCATTCCTGAAAGCTTTCATCATCTTGTTATGTGCCGGCCAAAACGTATCTTCCGGAAAAGATTCAGTGCCAAGTCCATCCTGGTTGGTTACGATGACCAACTCAAAATCAAGATTTTGAACAATATGCGCTAAAGCCTGAAATACCCTGGGAATAAATTCAAGTTTCTCAAGTGAATCCACCTGTTCATCTTCTATTGGTTCTTTTATAAGAGTACCATCACGGTCAATGAACAATACTTTCTTCATATCTCATAATCTTTATTACGATTCATATTCCTTTAAAGCTTTCAGCAATGTTTTGTTTTCCGTCTCAGTACCAACAGTAACTCTCAGGCATCCCTCACAAAGCTCTGCTTTCGAACGGTCACGAAGAACAATTTTTCGTTCAATCAGGTAATTGAATACTTTTCTTGCATTGACAAACCGTACCATCAGGAAATTTGCATCACTGGGTAATATCTCTTTGACAATCTTAAGTTTCATCAATTCAAGGTTGAGAATATTCCTTTGTTCGATGATCAATTTCACCCAATTTTCTTTCTCTTCCGGATCATTCAATTTCTCAAGTGCAAAATTCATAGTAAGCTTATTGATATTGTAAGGGTATTTTATCTTGTTCAGAACAGCTATGATCTCTCTTGAAGCAAAAGCCATACCCAATCGTATTCCTGCCATACCCCATGCTTTACTAAATGTTTTCAGAATAACCAGGTTTGGATAATTATCCAGAGAATCCATAAATGATCGTTCCGATGAAAAATCGATATACGCCTCATCCAAAACAACAATGCCTTCAAAATTCTCCAGAATATATACGATATCTTCCTGATAAAAACTATTGGAAGTAGGATTATTCGGCGAGCTTAAAAACAACAAGGTGCTATTCAGGTCAGTCAGTTTCAACAATGCCGCTTTATCTATCTGGAAATCTTCCTTAAGGAGTATATCCCGGTATTCAATATTATTGATATTGGCCAGCACTTTATACATTCCGTATGTTGGTTTCACAGAAACAATATTGTCAATTCCAGGTTCACAGAAAGCTCTTATTAACAAATCAATAGCTTCATCGCTGCCATTTCCCAGGAAGATCCTTTCATAACTAATGTTATTCAGTTGAGATATTTTCACCTTCAGTTTTGCCTGGTTTGGATCAGGATATCGATTGACTCCTGTGAAAAATGGATTTTCATTTGCATCAAGAAAAATAGCATCATCGCCTGAATACTCATCACGTGCCGAAGAATAAGGTACAAGATCCCGGATGTTGTTTCTGATTATTTTATCGACTATTGACATATTGTATACAAATTGAATTATTGTTTTTGATCTAATCGTAAAGCTACTGATTTCTGATGAGCTGTAAGGTCTTCTGTCAGCGCCATTTTTTCAATAGCCGGCCCGATTTTTTCCAGACCCTCCCTGGTAATATTCTGAAATGTAATTTTCTTATAATATGCATCCAGATTCACCCCGCTATAGGCAACAGCATACCCGTTTGTTGGTAAGGTATGATTTGTTCCTGAAGCATAATCTCCTGCGCTTTCGGGAGTAAACTCTCCAACAAAAACAGAACCTGCATTAACAACTTTTTCAGCCAGATCATCGGCATTAGAAGTTGAAATGATAAGGTGTTCAGGAGCATATGCATTGACTAGTTCCATCATCTCATCATAATCTTTGACGAGAAACATTTTGCTGTGTTCAAGTGATTTTTCTGCCAGATTTTTGCGAGGCAGTTTACTCAGCTGCAATTTTATTTCCGATATGGTCTTGTTAATAATTTGCTCCGAATTAGTAATCAATACCGCCTGACTATCTGTTCCATGCTCTGCCTGGGCCAGGAGATCAGAAGCTATGAATACGGGATTTGAAGTATCATCTGCCAAAACAGCCACCTCCGACGGACCAGCAGGCATATCGATTGCCACACCCTCACGGGCAACCATTTGTTTTGCAGCTGTTACATATTGATTTCCCGGTCCGATAATCTTATAAACCCGGGGAACGGTTTCAGTTCCATATGCCATGGCCCCGATAGCCTGGATCCCTCCTATTTTGAAGATCTTATCTACCCCAGCCAGATGAGCTGCATACAGTATTGCAGGATTTAAGTATCCGTCCCTGTCCGGTGGAGAGCAAAGAATCAATTCTTTACATCCGGCAATTTTTGCAGGTATTGCCAGCATAAGAACAGTGCTAAATAAGGGTGCGGTTCCACCCGGAACATACATGCCAATTTTTTCAATAGGTACAGCTTTTTGCCAGCATCTGACACCCGGAATAGTCTCGATGGATACCACAGCTGGTTTTTGCGCTTCATGAAATTTTGCAATATTTTCCGATGCAAGCTTCATTGCACTTTTTAATTCCGCATCAACCATTTTAAGAGCTGAAGCTCTTTCTTCTTTTGATACAATATTGCTATCGAGTCTTACATGGTCAAATTTTTCAGTATACCTGAGAACTGTTTCATCGCCATCTTTCTTAATGTTGTCAAGTACTTTTCTGACTGTATTATCCAGGTATGAAGTTTCAATTGCCGGTCTGGTCAATAAATTCTTCCATTCTTTCCTGTTGGGATTTTTAATGATTCTCATACTATTGCTCATTCTTTGGTCAATTTACAAATATTACTTTTTATTTAAAAAATCATTTTTTCAATAGGTATT
>CAZWFM010000108.1:5047-6688 GCA_964633185.1 uncultured Bacteroidales bacterium
GGTCAATTTACAAATATTACTTTTTATTTAAAAAATCATTTTTTCAATAGGTATTACAAGAATACCCTCGGCACCAAGCTCTTTCAATTTATCTACCACATTCCAGAAATCTTTCTCATTTACTACAGAATGCAGCGAACTCCAGCCTTTCTTATACAAAGGCATAACAGTGGGACTTTTCATGCCTGGTAAAACCTGTGTGATTTCCCTGACTTTATCGTTTGGGGCATTCAACAATATGTATTTGTTTCCTTTTGATCTTAACACTGTATCGATCCGGAACAAAAGACTGGTTAATATCTTTTTTTTCTCTTCAGACAGCGACTGTGAAGCAATAATAACAGCTTCCGATTTGCAGACAATCTCGACCTCCTTCAGTCTGTTACTGACAAGAGTACTGCCACTGCTAACAATATCAAAAATTGAGTCTGCCAGACCAACACTTGGGGCAATTTCCACAGATCCGTTGATTTCCTCAATCTGAGCATCTGTTCTGGTCTTCCTCAAATAATCCTTTAAAATATTTGGATAGGAAGTTGCAATTCGTTTGCCCTTGAACCACTGCAATCCTTTATAAGATTCATCCTGCGGGATAGCAAGAGACATTCTGCACCTGGCAAAACCCAATCTCCTCAATAGGTTAACCTTCTTAGCCTTTTCCATCACTTCGTTTTCCCCCACAATTCCTATGTCAGCTACACGATCAGCAACATACTGAGGAATGTCATCATCACGCAAATACAGAATCTGCAACGGAAAATCGGTTGATGCTGCAATGAGTCTTCGTTTCCCCTGTGTCAGGTTGATATCACATTCACGGATCAACTCCAGCGATTTTTCACTGAGTCGTCCTGATTTTTGAATGGCAATTTTTAACGTCTTCATCTTCTAAAATAAAAAAAAGGTTTGCAGCTATTGCAAACCTTTGAATTCATTCTATTGGTTAACACATACCGCATCTGTTATCGCCGGGCGATTTGATGATGATGCAAATGTGTGTTATACAATTTCATTCTGTAAGTCCAATTGATGAGGCAAAAATAGGAAATATTTTCATTATGCCAATTCTTTTGTCATAAAACATACTCTGAAAGGCAACTGGCCGAAATCTCTCAGCCCAGTCACTTTATACCCTTGTTTAGCATACCACTTCTTAAGTTGGATATTGTTATCATTCGGCAAGCAACAAAATACATGAATAGTTTCAACCCAACTCATAAATAAGCTTATTATTTTTTGAATTCTTTATTTCCTCCATAAATCCATCGATAATCTTCTTCATTTTCTCCAATTCTTTTGAATCTTCGATGTGAAGATCATCATTCCCCCTTTTGTCCAATACTTCTATTACATAGCCAATCGTTAAATTATCTATATCCTGGGCAGGCTGATATGCACCTTCTTTAACGCTTTTTGTAACCGTTTCAGAGATAATGCCGGTCTCCTGCAATTCATAAAGAATCTCACGAATAAGCCTTACGGGAAAATCTATCTTTTTTACTAATTGCTCAGCAGTTAAAGGAAGCTCACCATGTTTAAAATTCATAATGATCTCTTTCAACAACAACATGGTAACCGTGCGTTTAAAATGGTTGCTGATATTGAAGGATTCCGATTCAGCTTCATAATGCTCGACATTCT
>CAZWFM010000109.1:0-6663 GCA_964633185.1 uncultured Bacteroidales bacterium
CTTTATCAAGAAAAACAAGACTTTTTTCTTTGATTTTATACAAAATGGGTTGATTGTGTCCTGCATTAATATATTCCAGTTCTCTGGTCTTAAAATTATATTTGCCTACGAACAACGTAATGAATTTTTCACCATTTGCAGCATGTAAAACCCGTTCATTCAATTTTTCAACAAGTGCCAGTAAAGAAATTTCATGTGTAAATAAAGCCCGAAGATTTGCCTGAAAATTTGACATTAACAGCGCAGCTGACATACCTTTTCCTGACACATCCGAGATGCAAAAACCAATCTCATGTTTACTAAGCTCTATGTAATCATAATAATCCCCCCCGACTTCAAGATGAGGATGATAAAATGCTGTAATATGTATCTTATCATTGTTTGGCAATGCAAAGGTATGGGGTATAAGCATATTTTGCATCTTAGAAGCCAGTTCGAGCTCCTTCTTCATTGCCTCCTGCTTTAGACTTTCATTGAATAATCTGATGTTTTCTATGGCAACAATAATGATATTGGAAAGAGTCTGAATGAAGTTCAGGTGTTTAATGGTTGGGCTTATTCCTTCTCCTTCCTCATCAATATCTCCAATAATTACAAAAGCTACATGTTTCCCGTTATGAATAACAGGTATAACAATGTCATAATTTGATAAGGTTGAAGACTGAGAAGAGGAGACAAAAGAAATTTCGTCATATGGTAAAAGTTCTTCTTCAACATTTATATTTTTCTGATTTTCATCTTTAATACCAGAGCTAAGAATACATTTCCATTCTTCATCCAGTTTATACAAGATCAGCTTGCCAATACTAAGATCTTCTTTCAGTATTCTTTCATATCGCTGCAATAACTCCTCCTGCGTAAGGTTTTCATTTATCGCCTGAGTAATGTGTAGCAACGACCGAAGCTTGAAAGTCGTTAATTTTAAACGTTTTATGGAAGCTTTATCACTCATCTAAACATTCTAAGAGTATGTAAAATAACAAATTATTCCTTAACTCTTTCAGAATATGAGTTTGTTCTGGTATCAACCTTGATTTTTTCTCCCTGTTCAATAAATAAAGGTACATTCACTATGGCACCCGTTTCAAGTGTTGCTTGTTTTAATGCTGTTGATGATGCTGTATCTCCTTTAAGTCCTGGTTCCGTATAAGCTATTTCAAGAACAACAAAAGGTGGCAATTCGCATGACAATGGAGTATCTGTATCCGCATGATAAACTATCTCTACTTCCTGACCTTCTTTTAAGAGATCAGGTGCATTGATCATCTCTTTAGGGATACTGAATTGCTCGAAAGTTTCAGTATGCATAAAATTATAGCCAACATCATCATTGTACAAAAACTGATACCCTCGTCGTTCTATACGTTGTGTGTTAATTTTGTGTCCCGCAGAAAAGGTGTTATCAATTACTTTACCGGTCTTAATGTTCTTAAGCTTTGTTCGAACAAATGCAGGCCCTTTACCGGGTTTTACATGCTGAAAATCAACAATTGTATACAAATCGTTGTTAAATTCAATGCATAGTCCATTCCTGATATCTGCAGTAGTAGCCATCTTTATACTTTTATTAACGGCTACAAAAATAAAGGAAATCTTATTGAAATTGTAATAATCCCAAGCTTTTATAGACTAACTTTTCTTTAGCACGGAGAAAATAGTTTTCTTTGAAGTAGTTGCTATAAAATCTTTCAGATAAAATGGTTCAAAATATGCTAAATCAACAAAATCCTCAGCTTTGTATTTTGCACAGGCAATAGAAGTCATATAAACCGATGAATGTGAAAAATTATGAACAAAATAAGCATTTCTGTTTGTAATCGTTCCTCTCAGTTTTTCTGCCCCTGAACCAAAAAAATAAATTTTATGGTCAGACAATATATCGTCAAAAGTATCCGGTTCAACAATCTGTGCAACAATATCTTTAAATTTCCTGTTGCCAGAAGTAAATAGTGCCATATACACTTCCATTCTTCGTGCATCAATCATAGGTGCGTACAGAACCTTATTTGGCATAGCTTTTTTCTTATCAATATAATCTTCCTGAAATCCGATGCTCATGGCTTCCAGAGTAGAAACTGAAATCAAAGGAATTCCATAGCCGTAGCACAATCCTTTTGCAACCGAAACTCCGATTCGTAAACCGGTGTATGAACCTGGTCCCATGCTTACAGCAATTGCTTGAGGCATAAGGTTTTTCTTTTCTGCATTTCTTAACAACTCTTCAACGAAAACCGATAAGGTTGAAGCATGTGATTTTTCTTCATATGTCTCTTTCACTGCAATAACTTTTCCTTCATTGGCAAGTGATACAGAGCATACTTCTGTAGCAGTTTCTATATGCAGAATGATAGACATAAGGGGCAAAAATACGAATTCGGTTGAGTTAATAGAAGCCAAAGAAGCAGATATTATGACAGTTTAAGCAACCGATTTAAATGAAAAGTACATATGTGAAGAAAAAATCGAAATGAATTGCTTCAGAGGATTAAATTTGCGATAAGTTAATAATCGAAATGAAGTGGAATCGGATAATTATCAAACCTATATTGAAGGAATTGGCACTGTCAGATTAAAAAGAAGCAACAAAGCCAAATATCTGCGATTGAAAGTGCATCCTCATCAGGGAATAGTAGTAATTGTTCCTCGAAATATAAGTGATTCGAGCGCACTTCATTTTGTATCCCGGAAAAAGAGCTGGATTGAAAAATCAGTTAAAAGACAAATCTCTTATAAAAACCAAACAACACGATTTACAGAATCTTCTTCATTTGCTACCCGTTCACATCAACTATTTCTTTTAAGACATCAGAAAAAAACGATGAAATCAGTTGTTAAAGATGATAAAATTGTGATATGGTACCCTGAGATTGCGAAGGTTGAAGATGATCGTATACAAGCTTTTATAAGAAAGACAATCGAAGAAACATGGCGTCTGGAGGCAAAGAAAATTTTGCCTGTACGATTGGATGAACTGGCAAAAAAACATGGTTTTCGATACAATAAAATCAAGATTAAAAATGCAAAAACCAGATGGGGAAGTTGCTCAGCTCAAAACAATATTAACCTGAATATTCAACTGATGCGTCTCCCCGATTACCTCATTGACTATGTTATTCTGCATGAATTAATGCATACAAAGGAAAAAAATCATCAGGTTTTCTTCTGGAAACATCTTGAACAAATTCTACCCGGAGCACATAAATTAGATAAGGAATTGAACCAGTATAACTTATCCTTCTGGTAATACATCCCCTTAGAAAGTGAAAATTTTATGGTTTTTTATATAAATCCATTGAATTTCAGTACAATTGACAAATTTTGGCAATGTTTTTGTATTATTGCAACCAAATTATTAGTGACCATTTTTTCTTATAATAAATTCATGTTAAGAGGCTTTACTATTTTATTATTTCTCATTTCTGGAATCTGTCTTTTCGGGCAGACGTCCAAACAATACATGAAAGCAGCAGAACAGTTCATTGAAAATGGTTACTATGAGCAGGCTATTCAACAATACAGTAAAGCTATTGAAATTGATCCGCAGAATGGGGAAGCTTATGAAGAACGCGGAGAAACAAATGAATATTTAAATCATCTGGCAGAGGCAGCTGAAGATTTTCGTAATGCTGCAGTTTTTGGAACAAATTCAGCCCAAAATTATTTTCATTCAGCAGAAATTTTATTTCATCTAAAAGAACCTGATCACGCATTGGGTAACCTTGACAATGCAATCTCTCAAAAACAAAAATTTCATGAAGCCTATATTCTTCAATGTGAAATCTATTTATCATTAAATGAATTCACAAATGCCCTAAAATCAGCAGAACTTGCAATTGACGCAAAGAACTCTGCCTATGCAAATTATCTGTCTGGCCTTGCTAACATGCATCTCAGTAATTACAAAGAGGCAGAACTGGATTTTGAAAAAGCAATAATTAAAGATAAACTTCTTTTTGATGCCTTTCTATCATTGGCAGAATTGCAATTGCAAACCGGAAAAATTACGTATGCGATTGAAAATTGCAATTATGTTCTAAGAAATGATAAAAATAATCTAAGGGCTTACTTAATCCGCAGTCAGTGCCATGGCAATAGCAAAGAATTTGATGATGCTATATCTGATATTTCAAGAGCAATTGTAATGGATACCGCAAAGTCAGAATATTTTATCCTGCGTGGTGAATATTATTTTGAATATGCTCAATATCAGAATGCAATCAATGATTTTACCGTTGCCCTAAATCATGATATTACCAATGTGAACGCTTTAGTAAAAAGAGCAAATGCATATGAAAAAATAGGGATGAAATCAAAAGCTGTATCAGATTTCGAGTTACTGCTTAAGTTCTCTCCCAATTTGGAACCTTCTGTTGTTGATGAAGTTGAAAAGAAGATTTATGAACTAAATCGGGAATCAAGCAAACCGGTTATCAGTCTTACCGATCCCACAATAAATTCAAACTCCCAGTTACCTGTCCCGGAGAATAAGGATCAGATCAGTATTTTCGGACATATCGAGGATGAAAGTAAATTAAGATTTCTTAAAATTAATAACGATACCTTGCTTAACGATCCTGACGGAAAATTCAAAAATGAATTCTCAGCAAAGATTAACACTAATACTCTTGAATTTATTACGATTTCAGCAGCGGATATATACAATAATTCCAGCACGGTAAGCTATGCCATTGAAAGAATAGAAACTCAAGCTCCACGTATCTTTTTACGTAATCCATATGTTGGCGATGATGGAATAATCTCAATCAGGTCTGATGATAATTTTTTATATATTGACGGTCAAATAGAGGACGAAAGTTTAATATCCTCTATTAAAATTGAAAATGTTATTGCCAGTTATGCGCCTGGTGATTTTAATCCACAATTCACTGCTACACTTGATATTACCAAAAAAAACCGTATAAACATTACTGCCATCGATAAATACGGAAATGTAAGTAAGGCAGAATATTTGTTTCGCCGTGACGGGAAAATTTTAAGTGATGATAGTCCGATGGGGAAAACCTGGGTCGTACTAATAGAAAATTCTGAGTACAAAGATTTTCCAAATTTAAAATCCCCTTCGCAGGATATTCTCCTCATGCAACAAGCGCTTTCAAGGTACAAAATAAACAAGGTTATCATGAAAAGAAATCTCACCAAAAGAGAATTGGAACGTTTCTTTTCCATTGATTTGCGGGATTTGATAAGAGCAAACCATGTGAATTCATTGTTTATCTGGTTTGCAGGTCATGGAAAAAACATACATGGTAACGGGTATTGGATACCTTCAGATGCTACAATGGATATAGAATTCAGTTATTTCAATATCAACGCTCTTAAAGCATCACTTTACTCTTATACCTCTCTTAATCATCTACTTGTAGTAAGTGATGCTTGTGAAATTGGACAAAATTTTTGCCTTGCGCTTAGAGGCCCACTAGATGGAGCCGCATGTTCCAATACTCAACTCGCCTTAAAAAAATCTTCCCAGGTGCTTACTTCGTCAGGTTCAGGTTATGCATACGATAATTCTCTTTTTACACGCGCTTTTGCTAATACATTATTAAACAATGATGATGATTGTGTTACAATAGATGATATTGCAAAACGTATCAGTATTATTTTACAAAACAGTTCCCTTCAAACACCGGAGTTTGGAAGAATTAAAGGTCTGGAAGATGAACTCGGATCTTTCTTTTTTATTACACGATAGTAGTCTCATTTTTTACATTCCCTTTTCCTAAATATAAAAAATATCTCCTTAATTCTTAAGGGTATTTCCAGGTTGGTTTGTCTTATTATTGTAAAAGATCAAATAAAAAATGAACCTGAATATCCAAGAAATCCTGATCTTACTAACAATTTTTCAACTGTTGGTATTTTCAATTCTGTTCTTTACAATTACAAAAGGAATCAGAACCAGCAATTATTTTCTTGGATTATTCTTTTTTGCATTGGCATTTAACATTTTCAATTCATTTGTATTCAGATTATTTGATTATTTTATAAATCATTGTATATATTTATTCTATATTGGATCATCTGCAGCTTTTCTTTATTCTCCATTATTTTATTTTTATATTCGTTCACAGGTACCGGAAAAAATCAGGTCCTTCCGATTAGTTCCCCTGCATCTTATACCCTTTATGTTACTTACAATTTATATTTTCACTGCTTTTTCGAAGCTTCCAGCTCAAGCCAAGAAGGAAATTTTATTATCCGGCGGATTGTTTTCTTCATTTCAATATAATGTTCTTGTTGCCTTAGTGCATATTCAAGTATTTGTTTATTTCTTGCTAACGATAAAAGAAATAAAATCCTATAAACATAAATATCAACCATATTCCAGGATAAAATATTTATGGATCAGGTATATTTTATTCGGAATAACTTGTTTATGGTTAATAGATATATTTCGTTATATATCTGATCTTTATATAAATCAAATTAAAGCTCCAGTTGAAATTTTACTTTATATTGGGTTTATCGTTTTTTGTTTTTTATTTATTCAAAAAATTTTCTCCCAGCCATTTATTCTCAATGCATGTGAAAATTTCGGAGAAAATAAAAAACAATCCCTTTCAGACAGAATTAGAAAGCAATATTACCAGAAACTTCTGACCTACATGAACAATGAACAACCTTTTCTTGATCCTGAAATCA
>CAZWFM010000110.1:0-2352 GCA_964633185.1 uncultured Bacteroidales bacterium
TCAGAATAAAAAGACTGGAAGATGCAAAAATATTCATTGACGATACTCCCGCCATTTCCATATTCGAATTACGGGCAAAATGCAGACGCCTGAAAAGACAGCACGATATAGACATCATAATTATAGACTATCTTCAGCTTATGAGCGGAAGCAGTGATTCCAAAGGAAACAGGGAGCAGGAAGTCAGCAATATTTCACGTGCCCTGAAAAGCGTTGCCAAAGAATTAAATGTTCCTGTTATTGCCTTGTCACAATTGAATCGTTCTGTAGAAATTCGAACCGGCAGCAAACGTCCTCAGCTTTCTGACCTGAGAGAATCGGGAGCCATAGAGCAGGATGCCGATATGGTGCTGTTTATACACCGACCCGAAAAATATGGTATTTTTCAGGATGAAGATGGCAATTCTCTGAAAGGACTTGCTGAAATTATTCTGGCAAAACACCGTAACGGAGCTTTAGGAGATGTCAATCTTAAATTTGTTAGTGATTATGCCAAGTTCATAGAAATGGATGATGATTATTTCGGCCCTATAGATCTTGATGCTGATGAAGATCTACAACCAAAAGCTGTTACCCTGGAATCAAAAATGAATAAAATTGATCAGGAGAAAGAAATGAATAACGATGATCTTTTGAATAATCCTGATTTCTCAGATGAGGTTCCGTTTTAATTGAATCATAAAATTTTCCTTAACTCTGAAAGATCAGCAATTGCATACGTAGATTCTATTGTGGTTTTTATGTTATCAGGATTGAAAAATACCTGATCGATATTTACATTCTTCGCTCCCTGAATATCATTTACAATATCATCACCAACCATCAGGCATTCTGATTTTTTCGCATTTTCTGATTGAATTGCATACTCAAAGATTTTTGCATTTGGTTTGGCATATCCGATCCTGTCTGATGTAAATACCTTTGTGAAATATTTGGATATTTCCGAGCTGATCAATTTTGTCAATTGCACATCATAAAAACCATTTGAAATAATATACAATTTGTATTTCGTATACAAATACTCCAGTATCTCTTTTGCATCTTTAATAAGTTTGGGTTTAGCAGCACACGAATTTAAATAAAAACGGCTGATCTCTTCAACAAGATTTTCATCATGAATGCCATAATCTTTTAATAGCAACCGGAACCTTTCCTGCCGAAGTAGCGGCTTTCTGATTTTGCCTTCCCGATAATTATCCCAGAGACGATCGTTATAATGGTTGTATTTTTCAATAAATTCTTCTTTGTCTGTAATATACATGGATATATTAAACTCCATGAGTATATCTTTCAGAGCATCAGCAGAATTATTCACAAAATCCCATAACGTCCTGTCAAGATCAAAAAAAATGTATTTGTATGATTTTTGCTGCATAATACTTGGTACAAAACTATGTATTTTTAGACTTTATATTAATGCCAAGGATGGAAGCAACCTTACCCTGTGATTATTCATCATATAACAACAATAGAGAAAATGTAAAACTCATATGAAGAAAATTCTAATCGTATTGACCTTTCTGGTTTTTGTGACCTGCGAAAATAATGAACCCGGCATTTTAGATTGTAACACGTTTCAAACTGCTGTTTTAGAAAAGAACGAAGGAATTGTCCGTTCAGAAATTGAAAAGCTGACAACGGATTTATATCCTGCACCTACTCCGGAAGATAATATCGGACATATGAACAACCTGCAAATACTTACAGACAGGATAAATTCCGGTTGTGAAGGAATAACAGCGAACTTACTATGTTACGCCTGTATTGAGACATATCCGCCCATATCTTTAATCCTGGTTGAATTTGTATCCGACAATACACCCGTTTCAGCAACCATCGATATCGTAACCTCTGAAAATGACATTCTTCGTTTTGGAGGTCTGTATCCTTCTGAATAAAGCTATTTCGCATTAAAATTTCCTTATTCAGGAAATTATCATACATTTGCAGCCGTTAAAAATGACTTGAATTCTATTCGTGTCCTAGCTAACCACGTAAAAAACTAGATAATGAAATATCGATTTCTTTTCCCTCTTTTACTGATCACCACCGGTTTATACTCACAAAACTTTCAACTTCATTATGATTTTGGGAAACATGAAGATGGTACAGAAAGAAATTATTTTGTGGGAACCTTCGAATTCTTTCGACCTGACACACTCGGCTATACCTTTCTGTTCACCGATTTTGAATTTAATTCTCCCGACAATCCCAGAGGAGTATCGCTTGGTTATTTTGAGATCTCCAGAAGTTTTTACATGCCCTGGTTCCGACACAATACTGCTTTAAAAGAACTTGGATTTCATATTGAATACAATGATGGCAGTGTCATATATGCCATTGGAGATACTA
>CAZWFM010000110.1:2452-6655 GCA_964633185.1 uncultured Bacteroidales bacterium
GGATTTCATATTGAATACAATGATGGCAGTGTCATATATGCCATTGGAGATACTATTTACGGAGAGAATCTGCGCAATTCATGGCTTACAGGATTTGAATATCCTTTCAAACTGGGCAATTTTACTTTAAACACCATGTTGTTGTACAAATACATAAGAGGCTCTGCTGCACCTGATTTCCAGATAACCTTTGTATGGTATCATCTTCTGTTCAATGACAGGATTACCTTAACCGGTTACCTGGATTTATGGTCACAGGATGATTTTTATGGAAATGCTGAAAACAAACTGTTAGCTCTTTACAGTGAGCCACAGATATGGTTTAATATTACATCAAATTTTTGTGTAGGCAGTGAATTCAAAATATCCAAAAACTTTATTCCCGGCAGTGATAGAATAGAAGTGTTCCCAACCCTTGGTGTGAAATGGCAGTTTTAATTTTCAAACAGTATATCGTTTACAGCACCTCACCGTTGCATTTAAAGCAGATCTGCTATTCTTTTTTCTTCCTGTACAGATCATATCCTCAAAAATCCCTGGCCAATATACTATAAGCAAACCATAAGACTGGTGCCTGACCGTGTAAATCGCCTGTTATTCTTGGCCTCTCCAAATAATAATTTATATCGTCGCTCTTGCCGGTACCAACACAAACATCGGTTAATTTACCCTCTTCATTGATATAAGTAACCAATGTATTCCAGGTTTTCTGATAAGCTGCAATATAGGTTGAATCAACCAGAAGTCCCTTTCCAGCCCCTACTGACAAAGCATAACCAAACATTGCAGTCGATGAAGTTTCCTTCCATGCATCTTCATGATCAATTAATTGTCGCCACATACCGTCATCAGCCTGGTATTTCAGCAAAGCATCCATCATCTTTTTATATCCCTCCAGGATAGATGCATAATGAAGATTGTTATCCGGCAACTCCGATAGTAATTCTGCCAGTCCGGCAGCCACCCATCCATTCCCCCTTCCCCAGAAAAAAGGAGCTCCCTCGCCATGGTAAAACAATCCGTTTGCTTGCTGCAATTTATTTAAATAGGCATCTATTTCAAGCGCTGCTCTTTCCAGATATACCATATTCCCTGTTACCCGATAAGCCTGAACCTGCAAGCTCCCGATCATCCATACATCATCAATCCAGTACCTTGTTTGGTTGGTTAATCCATTCTCTAAAGGATCTTCCCACTGTTTATCGGCAAGATGAATTCCCTGCTGCAAAAACCTTTCATCCTTATTTTGCCTGTAAATTTCCAGAGGCAGAATACCATATACATTGACATCAACATGATTTTCCGTATTCACAATATTTTTATCGATTACTTCTGAATACCGAAGGATTAATTTGTTCAGCCTGTCCTGATCATTCAGCAAACCAGCAAGTCGAACAGCACCAAATCCGGTACATGCTTCAGCGTAATGCACTGCTTTTACGTCCGGGGTTTCGTACATCATAAAATCATTCCTGGTCAGCAGTTCATCTGTGATCATACTACCAATCAATTGTGGGGAACAACCATCCGACCAGAATTTTTCAGTTTCAATCTCCCGGGATGTATTGCATGAAAAAAAACACAATGAAACAGCTATTAAAAATAAGCTCGATAATGACATATTCATACGTTTGTATAGTTTACATGCAAGTTAAATGATTAAAATCGAATTCATATGAATTTCAATACAATTTATCCATGGATCACATAGAGAAATTGTTAATTTAGTTGTCTGTTCCATAAACAGAGACCGTTTAATACATGCTAATTTTAAAATCAAACCATGAAGACCGAAAAAATTATTTATGCATTAATATGCATTGCCTTTATCCTCTTCATTCATATAAGGGTGAACTGTCAATCCGGTTTCGACCTGGTGAATGGCAATCTGGTACAATTTAACAACAACGGTGCATGGTGCTGGTATCAGGATGAACGCGTTGTTGTTGATACGATTGAAAACAAAATAATATTTGGCTCTGATGCCAGTGGTTCGGGCACCGGAGGCAATCCGCGCAACGGAATAGTCGAAGGCGGTATTTATGATCCTGAAACCGGTATTTCCCTGCTAAGTGCCTTTAGAAATGCAGGATGCGACGATCACAATGTCCCGGGATTTATAATACGTCCTGACGGACAATACCTGGCAATGTATGCCGATCATTATGATCAGTGGAATAGTCGGTATCGGATATTTGACGGCAGTGAATGGAGTGAAGAAGAACAATTCGATTGGACAACCATACCCGGTGGTACCGATTATACCATTGCTTATTCTAATCTTTATTTTCTGTCTGAAGAAGATAGAATGTACAATTTTGCCAGGGCAAATCACCGATGTCCAAATTTCATTGTATCAGATGATCAGGGAAATACATGGTTGTTTGGAGGACAATTAACGACAAATACCAGTTCTTCCTACAACAAAGGGTATTACAAGTATTGGAGCAATGGCATTGATCGTATTGATTTTATCTTTACAGAGCAGCATCCGCGGGACACTTCCACGAGTATCTATCACGGGTATTTGATGAACGGAAGAACCTATGCCACTGATGGAACACTTGCAGACAATGATATATACGACCTTCAAATTATACCATCGTTTCACGATTTCACCAAAGTATTTGCCGACAATACCCTGATTGGCGAAAATGCTATGAGACGTTGCTGGAATGCTGATGTTATCAGATACAATGATGGAACAATTGCAACCATTATTACTGCCCGGATCAATGACAATGTGGGAGGAGGTTCAACGTCCATAGACCCTGACCATGCTTTTATCTATTGTCGTTTTGATGGTACAAGCTGGAAATACATTTATTTGGGAGAGGCAGGAAAAAAATTGTATGCAAGTGAACAGGATTATACAGGTCTTGGAGCATTGCATCCTGACAATCCAAACATTATCTATATCTCAACGCCTATTGATCCCAGAGATAACAGCCAGCTTCCTCATCGTGAAATATTCAAAGGTGCAACGAACGATGAAGGAGATACCTGGAGCTGGACATCAGTTACATGGAATTCAAGCCGGGACAATTACAGACCCGTTGTACCCTCATGGGATACAAACAGCACTGCTTTGTTATGGATGAGAGGCACATACTATACAGCACAAATTTTCGATATGACCATTGTCGGAATTATTGAAAATTCATATGAAGGAGCCGAACCAATGACATATACCGATGCATCAGCAAGCAATACAACTCTGGCTGACGGATCTGATTTTTTTCCGACAGGACCGGGTGCAGATGCCGGTTTGGCAGATGATCAATGGCATGAACGCACAGGATACGGCAACGGAGGTTCCCTTTATACCTCGTCAGAAGTTGAAGGAGAAGATGCTCCTGCAATTAAAACTTCGGTTAAAACAAATGATACGGGCAAATTTGATGTTTGGGTAAATTTCTGGGCTGATCCTGAATCAGACTGGAGAATCAAGGCAGGTTTACAGGAGGATGATCTGCAAATATTCAGGCATATGGCATGCAAACTGGTAGAAGAAGGAGATCATAATACGGCAATTGAAATTGCCGGCAATGACAATACATACTTGTATCAGGCCTATCTTGGGCGAACTGAGACCAATGAAGACAGTACATTTGAGGTGTACGTTGACGATCATGCCATACAAACAGGTACTTCATTCGGCTTAACAGGTGATGAGGAACGTACCTGGTATGACGGGATAAGCTATACAAAACCTCTGTACCTGTATGTATATGATACTGAGCTGGAGGTTGAAAATACTTCCGGAAGCAACACGGCGTTTGAAATTCGTTCAAATACTGTATGGAATGTAACAAGCTCGGAACTTTGGCTCAGTGCAGATCCTTCAGCAGGCTCAGATGACCATACTGTTGAACTGACGGCGGATGAAAATCCTGATGATACATCACGTTTGGCTATCATCACGATCCATGCTGATAACATCAGGGAAAAAACAATAAAAGTCTTTCAAAAACCCGGAGTTCCAACTCTTTCCGTATCTGCATCAGAACTGACTGTTGCTGCCTCAGAGAATAGTGAAGCTGCTTTCGGCATTGTTTCCAACACATACTGGCAGGTTTCAAGTTCAGGGTATTGGTTGCATGCAGATCCCAAATCAGGAATGAATAATAAAACCATCACATTAACCGCTGATGTAAATCATACCGATGCACCCAGAGCAGCAACTATAACTGTCACAGCAGA
>CAZWFM010000111.1:0-6614 GCA_964633185.1 uncultured Bacteroidales bacterium
TTATCAATGTTCCTCCCCAGGGAGGAAGAAAACATCCCGATCAGAAAATGATCCCTGTTGACACAAAGAATATCCTGTTCATTTGCGGAGGAGCTTTTGACGGAATAGAGAAAAAGATCGGACAACGATTGAACACTCGTGTTGTCGGGTATAGTGCTTCAAAAGTTGCTGATAAAATTGACAGAACAAATTTGCTGCAATATATTGCTCCACAGGATCTGAAATCCTTTGGTATGATCCCGGAAATCGTGGGGCGTCTCCCCATTCTCACCTATCTTCATCCGCTTGACAGAAATGCTTTACGAAGAATCCTGACCGAACCTAAAAACTCGATTATTAAACAATATATCAAGTTGTTTGAAATGGATGGGATCAACCTTTCTTTCAAAGACAACGTTCTTGAATATGTTGTGGATAAGGCTATAGAATTTAAATTGGGGGCACGCGGACTTCGCTCTATATGCGAAGCAATAATGATCGATGCAATGTTCGAACTCCCATCCAAAGGAAATAAGGGAGAGATGACCATTACAAAAAAATATGCAGCTGAAAAACTTGAAAAACAAGATATTAAACGATTGAAGGTTGCTTAGCACTTGTTTAATTGAAAAATTATAACTTATCTTTGCAGGAAAGCAATACATTCTATGAACAGAGTATTTCTTACAATCTGGTGGTGGTGGCTCCGATTTCTCCCGAAAACGTGAGGCAAGACCCCTGTTGTAAAAAATAAATACAATACAAGAAGCGGCTTATCGTACTCACGGTAAGCCGCTTCTGATTTTAATACTTATTACAAAAAGAAACATGCATACATATAAAATTAGATTAGCGACAAAAAAGGTACTGGCAGATATGGTTACCCCTGTGAGTGTCTTTTTGCAGGCACACAAAAAATTCAAGCACTCATTTCTGTTGGAAAGCTCTGATTACCATGGACATGAAAATTCATATTCTTTTATCTGCCTTGACCCTGTAGCGACTTTCCAGATTGATAACGGAGTTGTATCGGAAGAATATCCCGATGGTAAAAAGACTGAAAGTACCCTGAGTTCTATACAGGATTTCCGTGATAAATTTGATAAGTTCATACGCGCTTTTATCATCGAACATGGAGATGATACACTTGTAAATGGTGTATTTGGGTATGCCAGCTATGATGCCGTGCAACATTTTGAAACAATAAAGTTGAATAAAAAGTGTAACGAAACCTACAAAATTCCTGAAGTCAGGTATAATTTTTTCCGGTATGTAATTGCCATCAACCATTTTAAAAATGAACTGACCATCCTTGAAAATATCTTTGAAGGAGAATCCAGCAGGATTGATGAGATCAAAACATTGATCTTTAACCAAAATGTTGAAGAACCATCTAAGTTTCAGGCATTAAACAATGAACAATCAAACATCTCCGATGATGAGTACATGGAAATGGTCAGCAATGGGAAAAAGCACTGCTATCGGGGAGATGTCTTCCAGATTGTACTGTCGAGACAATTTTCACAAGAATACAAAGGAGACGATTTTAATGTTTACCGGGCTCTTCGTTCTGTCAATCCATCTCCTTATTTGTTCTATTTTGATTATGGCGAATACCGTATTTTCGGTTCCTCACCTGAAGCACAATTGAAAATACAAAAGGGGAAAGCGATAATTAATCCCATCGCAGGTACATTCAAACGCACAGGAGATGATAAAAAGGACAATGAACTTGCAAAACAACTGTGTGCAGACCCAAAGGAAAATGCCGAACATGTTATGCTGGTCGATCTTGCAAGAAATGATCTCAGCAGGCATGGAGCAGATGTGAAAGTGGACAGTTACCGTGAAGTGCAGTTTTATTCTCATGTTATTCATCTTGTATCCACAGTTTCCGGGAAGCTGAATGAACCTTCAAAGGTAGTGGATATGATGATGGCAACTTTCCCTGCAGGGACCCTCTCAGGCGCACCGAAATACAAGGCTATGGAACTCATTGACAAATATGAAAACCAGGGAAGAAGTTATTACGGTGGTGCAATTGGTTTTATTGATCTTCAGTTCAATCTCAACCATGCCATAATGATACGTACCTTCTTAAGCAAAGGCAATAAATTATTCTATCAGGCAGGAGCAGGAATTGTATCCGAATCAGATGAAAAAAGTGAACTTATGGAAGTAAATAATAAACTTGGCGCATTGAAAAAAGCCATTGATCTTGCTAAAACTATATAACAATGGAAAAAATACTGGTCATTGACAATTACGACTCATTTACATACAATCTGGTACACTATATTGAAAATCTTACGGATGACCCGCTGGATGTATTCAGAAACGACAAGATAAAACTTGATGCTATTCAGGAATATGACAAGATCTTATTATCTCCCGGTCCCGGAATACCTATAGAAGCAGGCATTTGTCTCGATATTATAAAAAAGTATTCTGCCTCGAAATCAATTTTAGGTGTTTGTCTGGGACACCAGGCCATTGCCGAAGCATTTGGTGGCAGATTGATAAATCTGGACAAAGTGTACCACGGAGTATCTACAACCATCAATATCATTGCACCTGAGGACAGATTATTTAAAGAGATCCCCGGAACACTTGAAGTGGGAAGATACCATTCATGGGTAGTATCAAGAGAAGATCTGCCGGATTGTTTTAAAATAACCAGCCTGGATGAACAGGGGATCATTATGGGGATCAGTCATAAAGAATTCGATGTAAAAGGTGTGCAATTTCATCCTGAATCTGTTCTTACAAAACACGGTTTGAAAATCATTGAAAACTGGCTGAATAATTCATTCTGAACAGAAAAACGCAAGTAATATTACCTGGAAAATGAGACGAATCATATTAACCAATTAAACCCTTTCACTATGAAAGAAATATTAACTTACCTGTTCAATAAAAACATCCTGACAAAACAGGAAGCCAAGGATGCTCTCCTGGGAATAGGTCAGGGAAAATATTCTGATCCGGAAATCGCATCGTTCTTAACAGTTTTTCTGATGCGTAAAATTCATCCTGATGAGTTGTCAGGATTTCGTGATGCTTTTCTGGAATTATGTGTCCCGGTGACTATTCCCGATGCGATTACAATTGATGTTTGCGGAACAGGGGGAGATGAAAAGAATACGTTTAACATTTCCACGCTTTGTTCGTTTGTCCTGGCCGGTGCAAATGTTAAGGTAGTAAAACATGGCAACTACGGAGTGTCTTCATCCTGCGGCTCTTCAAATGTTCTTGAATACCTGGGCTACAAATTTTCAA
The DNA here is from genome assembly GCA_964633185.1 of uncultured Bacteroidales bacterium. Classification (GTDB taxonomy): domain Bacteria; phylum Bacteroidota; class Bacteroidia; order Bacteroidales; family UBA10428; genus UBA10428. Next base: position 3,259 of record CAZWFM010000111.1, read on the forward strand.
ACGATAATGATAAGATCAGGAAAGAAATCGAAGAATCAAACATTTGTTATCTTCATGCCCCCCTCTTTCATCCATCGATGAAATACGTCGGTCCTGTGCGTAAGAGCCTGAAATTAAAAACATTCTTCAATCTTCTCGGCCCAATGGTCAATCCTGCAAAGCCCCAAAACCAAATTGTCGGGGTTTACAATGAAGAAGCCCTTGAATTATACCACCATGTTTTTTCAGATGCGGGCATTAACAACATTATCTTATATAGTCTCGATGGTTACGATGAAATTTCATTAACCGGAAATTTCCGGGCTATATCGGAGAATGAAGATAGGATCTATACTCCTGAAACCATTGGTTTTGAAAAAGTCAAACCTGAAGATCTCTTCGGAGGGAACTCTGTAGCAGAAGCAGTAAAATTGTTTCTAAACATTCTTGAAGGGAATGGTACTCCATCCCAGAATTTCGTCGTTTTTGCCAATGCGGGATTTGCTCTGAAATGTTACTACCCGGAAAAATCCCTGAAAGAATGTGTGGATATTGCCAGGGAATCGCTGGAAAGCGGAAAGGCTCTGAATACGATGAAAAGACTTATAACTCTGCAATAGTATTAACAATTGAAATGGTATGATGTCTGTTCTAAACACCATAGTGAACCATAAAAAAAAGGAAGTAGAAAGCTGCAAAGACCTTATTCCTTTTCCTGAACTGTTAAAAATGACCTGTTTTGAAAGGGATACTTACAAACTGACCGATTTCATCCTGTCTCAGGAAAAGACCGGAATAATAGCTGAATTTAAACGCAAATCACCATCTAATGGAATCATTAACAATATCTCAAAAATTGAAGATGTTACCACCGGCTATGCAGAAAACGGTGCATCAGCCTTATCTGTTCTCACTGATTTTGTGTTTTTCGGCGGATCAGTGGACGACTTGCGAAAAGCCCGCATTGTTAACAATATACCTATACTGCGCAAAGAATTTATTATTGACGAATACCAGGTTTATGAAGCGAAAGCGAATGGTGCAGATGCTATCCTTCTGATTGCTTCAATTTTGGATAAAGATCAGGCAATAACACTTGCTAAAAAGGCTCATGATCTGAGCCTGCAGGTATTGATGGAAATTCATGAAGAAAATGAATTGAGTATTTTAAATGATTACCTGGATGTTGTTGGAATAAATAACCGAAACCTTAAAACATTTGAAGTTGATCTTCAGCAATCGGTAAAACTCGTGAAAAAAATACCCGATGATTTTATAAAAATTTCTGAAAGCGGAATCTCATCTGCAGATGATATATTGTACCTTTCAGAAAACGGATTCTCAGGTTTTCTGATAGGAGAACATTTTATGAAAACATCCGATCCGGTAAATACTTTCGCTAATTTTATTGACGAGGTTAAAATGAAAAAAGAAAGATGAAAGATTCAAACCTTAAAATAAAAGTTTGCGGAATGCGTGATGAAGAAAATATTCGTTCGCTCATTGAACTGAATCCCGACTATATAGGATTCATCTTATATCCCGGTTCAAAAAGATACCCTGGAGATGATTATACCTTGAATATTGATATTCCCGATAAGATTCAAAGGGTAGGAGTTTTTGCAAATGCTCTTATACCTGAAATTTTCAGCTGGATAAACCGGTTGAATCTTCAACTTGTGCAACTTCATGGCAATGAATCGCCGGAATATTGTTTTGAATTAAAAAAAATGGACATCAGGATTATCAAATCTTTTGGAATAGATAATGATTTCGATTTTTCAGTACTCGAACCCTATTTATCCTGCTGTGATTTTTTTCTTTTTGATACAAAAACAGATCTTCATGGCGGTTCCGGAATACAATTTAACTGGAACATTCTTAAAAGCTATAATGCAAACATCCCTGTTTTTCTAAGTGGAGGAATAGGTCCTGATGATACTGAAATCATACTCAATTATAAGAATATTGTAAACATTTATGGAATTGACATCAATAGTCGGTTTGAGATACAGCCGGGTCTTAAAAATATTGTAGCTCTTAAAAGTTTTTTTCAAAATTTAAGATCAAATTAATACTATACTCATGAAATACGATGTAGACGAAAAAGGATTTTATGGTGAATTCGGAGGTGCCTTCATTCCTGAAGCTATGTACCCTAATATTGAAGAATTAAAGAATAACTATTTAAAAATCCTTAACAGCTCTTCCTTTAGAACAGAATATGCGAGGTTATTAAAGGATTATGTGGGAAGGCCATCTCCTTTATATTATGCAGGAAGACTTTCAGAACACTATAAAACAAAAATATATCTGAAAAGAGAAGATTTGAATCATACAGGATCTCATAAAATCAACAATACCATTGGCCAGATCCTTATTGCCAGGAAGCTTGGAAAAACCAGGATCATTGCCGAAACCGGAGCAGGTCAGCATGGAGTAGCTACAGCCACTGTTTGTGCACTTATGGGCCTTCAGTGCGTAGTCTATATGGGCGCACTTGATGTTTCCCGACAGGCACCCAACGTACTGCGAATGAAAATGCTTGGTGCAGAGGTAATTCCTGTTGAAAGCGGGAACAAAACACTGAAAGATGCTACAAATGGTGCTTTGCGCGACTGGATCAACAATCCCTGGGATACACATTACATCATTGGTTCCGTAGTTGGTCCGCATCCATATCCCGATCTGGTAGCCCGGTTGCAATCTGTTATCAGTGAAGAAATCCGCTGGCAATTAACAGAACAGGAAGGAAGGGAGCTGCCTGACTACATTCTAGCCTGTGTTGGTGGAGGCAGCAATGCATCCGGGGCATTTTACCATTATTTGGACAATGAAGCTGTAAAGCTTATTGCCACTGAAGCTGCCGGACTTGGCATTGACACAAAAGAAACGGCTGCCACCCTGGCAACAGGTTCTCCCGGAGTGCTGCACAGCTGTAAAACCATGTTAATGCAAAATGAGGATGGCCAGATCACTGAGCCATACTCAATCTCTGCAGGACTTGATTATCCTGGTATTGGTCCAATGCATTCATTTCTCCATAAGATACAAAGGGTAGAATATTTAAGCATTACCGATAAGGAAGCGTTGGATGCTGCCTTTCTTCTTACGCAATCAGAAGGTATTATTCCTGCGCTGGAGTCGGCACATGCCCTTGCCGTACTTGATAAAAAGAAATTCGGACGGAATGATGTAGTGGTTATCAATCTTTCCGGAAGAGGAGATAAAGACATGGATGCTTATATTGATGTATTGAAGAAAAAGAAACATATATTGTAAATAATATTTCGGGTGCACGAAAGTCGAAAGAAAAAAGTTGAATTGTTTATTTGTTTAATTGCTGAGTAATTGATGAAATCATCTGGTGAATCAGT
>CAZWFM010000112.1:0-6590 GCA_964633185.1 uncultured Bacteroidales bacterium
TCCTTTTTTCATTAAATGAATAAATGTACATCAGCTTCCTGTGCTGAAGCTATATACTCACCTATACCGCAAATATCATCAGCGATATCGACAAAATCTTCCAACTTTTCTCCACCCCATATTTTTCCTGCGAGACCGCAAATATGGATCTTAACATTCGAAAGTTCTTTTGCTTCTTTAAAGAATTCAAGCCAGCTTTTTACTTTAAGGTTTTCAAGGGACTTTATAAAGTCAGCTTTGAGATGAACGTTCTCAGCCATAGATAATTTATCAGCATTATCACCAATTTCCTTTTTAAAGGCTCGTGCTCCCTGCAGAAGCACAAATACATCCACATCCATGTCATCAGCTACTGCTCCACTTAGTACTATCCCAGCTGCAGTAAGTTTATCAAGGCTTCCGGAAAAGAGAGCCATAGTCATTTTTTTATTCTTCATTGTATTTTTATTTAGTTGTTAATCAATTCACATCTTAAAATACGTGAGAATCAAAATTTTTGCCAATACAAACACTGTGATAGAATACAAATATAAATGTGATGTACATCACATTTATTCATATATTTGGTTGCGATTAACAAACAGCTCAATAATCATGTCGGAACAAATCTGTGAATATTGTATATTTAAATCACCAGCAGCACAAAGATTATCTTCACAAGAATTGCTGAGACTTTCAAAAAACTGTACAGAAGTCAACTTCAAAAAAGAGGAGATTATTTTCAAGCAGGAGTCATTTTCATCCAATATTGCATACCTGAAACATGGATTGGCTAAGGTGCATATCACCGGGCCAAAGAACGAGCAAATCATCAGGATAGCGCAAGCCCCTGCGTATCTTGGAATCCCAACAACAATCAACGAAAAAACCAATAAATATTCAGCAACTTCCATTGAGAATACAACTGTTTGTTTTATTGACATCGAAACTTTCAGGCATTTTATTAACCATAACGGCTCATTTGCATACGAAATCATCCTTGAATTATGCCAGAATGAAATATATTCATTTACAAAGTGCGTGAACCGCACACAAAAACAGATCCACGGTCGTGTTGCCGAAGCTCTGTTGATGTTTCTTGATGAAGTTTACAAAAGCAATGAATATGAGCTTCCTCTCTCACGCATCGAATTTGGCAATTTCCTGGATGCCACGCGGGAAAGTGTAAGTCGTGTCCTGACTGAGTTCAACCAGGACGGACTGATTGAAATTAAAGGCAGAAAAATAAAAATACTGAATCAAATCATGTTGGAAAAAGTAAGTAGAAACGGTTAATTAACTTACCTGGCTGTCGGGAATGTATACAATTGGGTGCTTTACGATGATTAAATAATGATTTTTCGGACACCATGTATGGTATCCCTACTTGATCTTGCTTTGGAATTGCTTGTTAACAAGAATTGTAGGGTCATGCCATGGCAGGACCGAAAATGAGCATTACCTGGCAATTTATCACAGCACAAAAACAAATCCCGGCTATAGAATATCTGGCTGGGATAGATTCATTCAGAGATCATTATGGCAATCGAATATTTTGAATATCATCACCTCCTCCACCTCCTCTGATTTTCAGCATATCACTAAGGGTAAGTTCTTTGGTTGGTCTTGTGTCTTTTGATTGATGTTTCAAATTTTACATAACTGTATGGTTTAATAGTGTATACTAATGATTATGTGTTGGATTCATTCTTTTTATCATATGCCGATAAGCTTGTATACGACTATTTTATAAAAAAAATATGCTCGCATAGTGTTGATTATCAATTATTTAAAATCGTTCATTTTTATACGACTGATGAGAGTGATTCGATATATTTAGAGAGCATTACTACCTCTCTTTTAAAATATGCAGTACATTTGATTACCAAATCCTGTGGCATGAATTCATCTCAAGTTAATAATCTGCTTTATCATTTTCTAGTTCTTTTTTTGCTAATGTGTTTGAGCTGCAAACAGTCAGAAACTGAACCAGGCAATAGAACAATTGGCAACAGCAACTTAACTGATAGCATCTCCGATGCAGACACTCTCATTGACTACAGGAAGCTTTGTCTGCAAAATCCTGCTTATTATTTGGCCGATTCATTGTATACTATTCGCAAGCTAAACCTCGCCAATCCCTATTATGTAAAAGCCGCTATGCAATTTGAAGATGAAGGTTTGAATGACGAATTGATTTATACCTTAAACCGTTTGGCATGGAGTTCTTTAATCCTTGGAAACAAGGCAAAAACAAAGGAATTACTGACCAAGATAGGAAACCTTAGTGATCTTTATCTTCACGATGACCATGTTTTATGGGCAGAAATATATAGAACCAAAGGAAATTATTTTTCGCAAGTTGGAAAATATGATGAGTCACTTGATGCCTATGAACATAGTCTGAAAATCTTACAAATCAATTATGGAAAGAAACATATCAAAGTAGCTGAAATCTATTTGTTAATAGGAGATTTATTTAACTGGTATATAATGGATCATTACAATGCCATTGACAATTACTTCGCTGCACTAAAAATCATTGAAGAAAGACCAGACCAGAATAAGGAAACTTATATTCTATGCCTTTATAATCTTGCTGTAGCAAATAATGCTATTGGTGAACTGAACAAGGCAAAAACCTATACAATTAAATTACTGCAAAAAATTGATATTGAGGATCCTGCTCTGAGACCCTATCTGGAGTTTGGTAATTCGTTCTTAGCTATTATAAACTATTCACTTGGAGATTATTCCAGCGCTATTAAGTGTCATATGAAAAGTATTGAATTGAATACTGTCACATCTTCAGAGACAAATGTATACATTGCATATCACTACAACAATCTTGGGCTATGCTATTTAGAAATAGACTCAATCTCGAAAGGTATTGAGAATTGTGAAATGGCTATAAATATTTTTGAAACTTCAGCACTTGATTCTTCAAGTCTTTCTGATGCATACGATAATTTATCCTTTGGATACAAAAAATCAGGAAATTATAAAATTGCTTTTGAATATCTCTTCAAGTGCCTAAAGATCAGAAAAAAAATATATAGCGAAAATCACGAAAAAACTTCCAAAGCCTATCTGGATATAGGAGATTTATATTTAGAAAATGGAAATATTGATTCATCCATTCATTACCTGAAAAAATCTATTGAATCTGGCTGTGATGATTTTCAATATAATGAAAAATTCTCTCTTCCGGGAAAAACGTCTTTTGGTGAGAATTATTATTTAATCTACGCATTAAACAAAATTGCTGATATACATAAGCTTATGTATGAAGATTCAAAACAATTAGAACATTTGCAATACTCCATGAATTTGTATCTTTTGTGTGATTCTCTTATAGATAGTTCAAGAAATCACCTCGATCAGGAAGATTCAAAATTAAGGTTTGCAAGCAGTATTCAAGGAATTTATGAAAATGCAATAAATACAGCCTATTTAATTTATGAATTGGATAATGACATTAGATATTTCGCCTATTTATACCATTTTATGGAAAAAAACCGGGCACGCATACTCCTGGACAATATTCATTCAGCTGAACTTATTTCAAAATCACCGATTCCTGATAGCATTTATTTCAAACAAAAAAGGTATAATTATCAAATTAGGTATTTGAATCAATTGATAACCGAGGTCGACCAGACTAGGAATTCTTCAGAGTCTGATTCTTTAAATGCAATGCTTTTTGATGAGTTTAGAGGATTTGAAAGACTTCAAGAATACATCAAGAATAACTATCCGGTTTATTACAAAATGCAATACCAATTTGAAAGCATTGATTTTGAATCTTTGATTTCTGAGTTTCCTAATACAACATTTATTGAGTTTTTTTATGGGGAAGAAGCAATTTATGCAATAAAATTTGATAAGGATGCCAGAATTTGTCATAAAATAAAAATGGACCCTTCGATTGAAAAAAGCATTCGAACACTTATTGATTTATGCTGTCGTAATAAAAACAATAATAATAGTGATCTTTCAAGTTATATTTACCATGCACATTATTTATGCAAAACGCTCTTTTCTCCCTTGTTTGAAAGAACCACATTCAAATCAACAGTTAAACCAATCTCAATCCAGATCATTCCGGATGGCCTTATTTCCTATGTGCCTTTTGAAGCTTTGATCAAAACCCTGCCTGATTCAAATGTATATGGATACAACAATTTAGATTACTTGATTAACTACTATGATATTGGCTATTCGTTTTCCTGCAATTTTCTTTCTTTTACACACCTGGTACGAAGAAATGACAGAATGAAAGATATATTGGCTTTTGGCTATTATGGAGGTGGAATTACTTTAACTCAGAAAAGCAATCAATCTACCGGAGAAGTTTCACTTGTCGGTGCAAAAAAAGAACTGGATGCTATATCTGCGATATTTTCGGGTAAATATTTGACTGGGACCAATGCAACAGAGTCGAATTTCAGAAAGTTATGTACTGATTATGATGCCATACATCTTGCAATACATGGGACATACGATTCACTAAACAACTATAATACTTGTTTGATATTTAATTCAATAAATGATACGCTTGAAGATGGTAAATTATATAATTACGATCTTTTTCCTATTAAACTGGATGCTCAACTGGCAGTACTTAGTGCCTGTGAAACAGGCTTAGGAAAAAACAATCCGGGAGAAGGCTTGTTGAGTATGGGCTGGAGTTTTGCTTATGCAGGATGCAAAGCACTTGTAATGAGTCTTTGGAAAGCCGATGATCAAAGCACATCGACACTTATGAAACATTTTTACAAACAGCTAAGTGCAACAAACAATATAAACGCTTCACTCACAAACGCAAAAAGAACATATTTATCAAATGCTGATGAATATACTTCCCATCCGAAGTACTGGGCAGCATTCGTTAATTATGGCACTATCATACCTTCAGGGAAACTCAAAAATAATCAGATAGTAATTTACATTATATTGGGATCCCTGGCAGTTATAATTACACTTTTATTTAAAAGGTATAGCAAAAAGAATCTTAGTTTTTTCAAACACAAACACAACCACAAATAAAAATGACATATATAACATAAATAATTACAGCCAAACCTGCAATCGATAATGATAATGATAAATAAACAGGAGGTTTAATTGGTGTAGGTTCTTTTTTTTCCGGCATAATAGTTTGAATTTAGGTTAATAATTTGATTGAGTAGTATATAAAAAGCATCTGCTTTTTCTATTTTTTGATCTTACTCAACAACTCCTCTGCCCTGTTCTTGTATGAATTTTCGGTTTCAGTTATCCTTTCCAGTTGCTCCTCCGCTGCCTTCAAGTTTCCGTCTTCCAGGTAACACAAGCCCAGGTACCATCGGGTTTGATTTTCAAACAGAACCGAATCGTTAAGCAAGATAGTAAAATTTTCAATTGCATCCTCATAATTGCCCATGGCCATATATATGTTGGCAAGATAAAAACGAGTGCTTTCAGAATCCCCCGTTTCTTCCTGCATCTCTAAAAACAACTCCAGGGCCTTATTGTATTGTTCGCTTTCATAGTAGTAGTATGCAAGTTCTTCTTTGGTCATCTGTTCCTCTTCCGCACGCTGCAGAGGATGAATAATGTTTGGATAGGGAACGTAGTACTTCATGAAATAATCTTCCTCCGCTGTCTGATTGCGTGAAATGATGATGGTGAATATGCTTCCCAGCAAAAGGATAATGGTTGCGGCAACAGCAACGGCGTATTTGAATCTTCTGAACCTGACTGTTTTCGGTTTATGCACTCCCTGAACAGGAGGAAGCAACTTTTCCGTTTTTTTCAGTTTATTCATCAGATCTTTATGCGCAGAATACTGAATTCCCTTTATCAATCCTCCTAGATCCTCAACAAGAGACTTAAAGGCAGAATCAGAATGAAGACGATCTTCAAGACTCTTCTTATCTTTCTTTGAAATCTTACCTTCCAGGTATTTTTCTATTAACTCAATATGCACAATTTCATTTTTCATATCCCTCATGTTTAAACTTAAACGCCTTTAAGGCAAATTGCACGCAATCTCTTCAAACACTTGTACTTCATATTTTTTGCTGTTTCTGAATTCTTTAATCCCACAACCTTTGCAATTTCATTCATGTTTTTTTTATGGTAATAATAGAGTTCCAGGATCTTCCTGCAAGGATTGCCTAATTGGTCGAGACCTTTTTCCACTCCTTCCAGCTTTTTTGTGTTTTCTTCTTCCCTATTCGTTTCATCAGCAGTCAGCTCAATTTCCTCGTCTATTTCCATCTGAATCTTATGTTTATCTCTTGACGCTGCATACAATTTATTTTTCCCAATCGCAAACAAATAAGTCTTTATGCTGCTGTTGAAGTTTTGTATCTTTTCATTTACAACATTTTCATAGAGTGCCACAATTGTCTGCTGATACACATCTTTAGCATCATCATCCGAACATTTATAGGATTTCATGATCCATAAAATAAACTCTTCCCTGTATATTTTATAAACCTGTTCAAGCTCATTGTAATCGCCTGATCGTACTTTTCTGATTAATGAGCTCCAATCCATCCGGTTGTAATTAATGATTTCGTTGAAAATAGGTAACCCAAGTTTTGAATAAAAATATAAAAAAC
>CAZWFM010000113.1:0-2402 GCA_964633185.1 uncultured Bacteroidales bacterium
CTGTTTGCATTCCATATCCTGATCGTACCATCAAAACTTGATGTTGCAATCTGAGAATTGTCCGGACTGTAATCAATATCCAGTACTCTGGTTGTGTGCCCTTTAACCTGAGATAATCTTTTCCCTGTTTTCAGGTCAACCACAATTATATTTCCTGATTTGTCACCCATCACCATTCTTGATCCACTATTATTTATATCAATAGCATTAATGCTATTCCCCTTATTATCATATATTGTACGGGCTTCCCCGTTATCAATATTCCAGCGGACCAATTGTCCGTCCTCTGTTCCGCCATAAACATAACTGCCGTCTCTCGAAACACTGATCGTTCTAATTTTTGTCGGATGCGTAACAATTGTTTTCTTTTCTCCTGTTAACAGGTTCCAGTAAATAACCGACTTATCACTGCCAATAGAGATCATAATGTCTTTGTTGTATACAAATTCCAAATCCACCACCGAACCTCGGTGTCCTTCCTTTATTTGGGGCTGGCTGCCTGCCTGGTTTAAATTAAACACCTGTATTGTTGAAGTTCCTGTACCACAGGCCAGCCATCGTCCATTCGAACTGATTGCAAGGCTGCGGTTTGAAAAATTATTATCTATTAATACTTTAGCCTGTGATGAGCTTTTGTTTAGATCCCATTGTATTATTTTGCCATCAGCTCCCGAACTATAAAATATTTCTTTTGAAGGTAAAAAAGACAGTGATCTGACAGCTCCTTCATGCCCGGTAAACGAATTGTAATTTTTCCCTTTCACAGCAGCAAATACACTGTATAATCCCTGGTATATATCCGGATTGCTTATGTCTCCGTTGTATTCCGTATTGAACTTATAAGCCTGATAAGCAAGCAAAGCCTTAAGATTTTTATTCTCAACCTGGGTAGCTTTAATTGCCATTGTCTGCGCGGTAGTGATCATACGTTTGCGCAATTCGACAGCTTTTGCCTGTTCGGCAAGCGTCTGTTCTTCTTTTGCTTGCTGGGCAGTCATTTGGGCTAACCCACGCTCATATTGTGCCTGTTGAGTAGTTTTCTCAAGTTCCTCGCTGTGCTGTGTTACTTCATCTACTAAATCATAAGCCACCGCGGCATCTTCCTTTACTTCGCGAAGCTGAAGCAAAGCCATCATTTGAGCTTTCTCAGCAGAATCTTTTCCGATTATCGCACGAAGCCTTTCAAATTCTTTCACATCCTTCTCCTCAACAGCCACATTTTTTTCCTGCTCCATGAAAGCTGCAAATTTTTCGGCCTGCAATTTTAGCTCCATTGCTTCTCTTCTTTTATTCAAAGCATATGACATCAATCCAAGAAACAGCAATGCGGTAATTCCCATAAACATGGCAAATCTTCTTGTTCTGTTCAAAGTTCTGCGCTGGAGCTTTATTTTGTTTTGTTCTTCCTGCAGGAATTTTTTTTCACTGGCATCAAGAAAGACCATAACTTTTTCAAAGGCAGGATTGTATTTCTTTGCCCAGGCAAGAGAAGGTTGCTGAGTCTTTTTCCAGTTCAATGCAAGCTGAAGATCAGGAGGCCGCCAGAGACCGGTTTTCCCAATCTGAAATAAGGACGCTGCCTCAGACAGGCGCAAATACATCTGAACAGCATTTGTCTCTTCTTCCACCCAACCTTTCAATCTGTCCCAGACCCTCATCAAACTCTCATGCGAGATATCGATCACAGTATTCTCGGTTAGTTCAACATTTTCTGCCGGTGTAACAAACGATCTCCCTTTCGATCGGAATACGTTCACAACCTCCACAACATCGTCAATCCTTGCCTGCGCAATATCGGCAATCTCCCTGATCGTGGCCGGGTGCCTGATCCCCTTATTGTCCGCACTTTTTTCTGTTAGAGTTTTAAACATACTTTTGCATATTCTTTTCCCTTCATCAGACAGAACCTCATAAGCTTCATTTGCATGCATTGACAGGGCATTTTCCATCTTACCTGCTGCCTCATAATCCCTCAACCTGATAGGAGTTCCCGGTTCATTGTATTTCTTCCAGAATTCCCAGGTGCGCATCATGGCATGCTGCAAAACAGGGAGTTGGTCTGTTCCTTCAACAATTGAATTGAGTATTTGCTGATACAACTGAGGATCTATTTGAGCCTGGGCAACCGATACGGGACCAAGAATCGCCTGCGAGAAATCTTCCCGTGTCATTTGAGGCACAAGAAAATTGCTGTCGTTGATCAAATTCGTTAACTCCTGAAAATGACTACACTCACTAATAAAGTCTGAACGCATCGTAATTACGATATATATCGGTAATTTACGCTGATGAACCGCATTTACTAACAATTTAATAAATGCTTCCGTTTCATTTACGGTAGTAAGTGTATTGTCTCTGCTCTCTTTAAACCGGAATAGTTCTTCAAACTGGTCAATGATAAG
>CAZWFM010000113.1:2502-6564 GCA_964633185.1 uncultured Bacteroidales bacterium
TATTGTCTCTGCTCTCTTTAAACCGGAATAGTTCTTCAAACTGGTCAATGATAAGGAGAAGATTTTCTCCTTTTTTCAATCCCATCTGCGAAATGGCATCAACCAGGCCAAACAGGCTTCTTCTTAATAATGCATAAACAATATTTCTTGAAAAATCCCTTTTTTTGCCCTCTGAGTGAGTGCTTTGAGTTTCAGCATCTGCAACTGCTTCAGCAAGATTCCTTACCGGCTGATTTCCAGGTCGTGCTGCAATAATCCTCCAGTTGGACCCGGTGCCGGCAATAAATCCACCGTATAGTATTGGCACCAGCCCACAATATATGAGTGATGATTTCCCGCTACCTGAGGCACCTGTAACAGCTGCAAAATGATTGCCGGCAAGATATTCCAGAATAATCTCACTTTGCCCCCCACGACCAAAGAACAAATGACTTTCCTCGATTCCAAACGCACGTAATCCCGGAAAGGGAATATCCAGTTCATTCAAGTTATATGTTGCCTGTACCTTATTCGTAATCATTCGGAAATCAGTTTTTGTAATATCAATTCTGCATCAGGGTCTTCCTTGCCATTAATAATTTCAACTTTCCCTTTTATCATTTTGATAAGCTCCGGATCAGGCTTTATTTTTGAAATTATCACAACCTTCTTAAAAGGTTCTGTTTTCCCTATTCCCGGTGCTTTTATAATATCCCTGAGTTTACTTTTTAGCCAATAATCACTTACGTTTTGCTGAAAAATGATAATGCCGTCAGATATGCGAAGCGCCTGCAAATGTCTGGTATATATCCCGATTTGTTCCTGATAATCCAAAGTATATACCCGTAGTCCTGACAAAGCCAATGATGAATACAGTTGTTCAAAATTTTCTGAGGACTCCTCTTCTGATAATAAATACACTTTTGATATATTCTCGTATTTAACCGGCTCAACATGTTCAGTTCTTTCAAGTTTTTCAGTTAAAATAGTTTTAAATATCTCCAGAGGACTCTCAATGATCTCAGTATTCATTTCTGCTTCATCCCTTCTTAGTCTTTTCAGGTACAGCGCTTGTCTCTGATCTGTAATCTTAGTATTTTGAGGTATCCAGATCAATCTTCTGAAAGAATTGTTTTCAATGCTCTTTTGATATTCTTTAATGATCTGATTCTGATAATCAGGCAGGGAATACTTTGTTCCTTTCAATATATCTCCATACTGCGATCCCATAAGCTGAACTGAAAAACCTGTCTTTTTCAAATTTGAAAGCATAATGTTTTTAAATTCTTCGCTTGTGCCGGGCATATCCAAATTCGGCAGTACTTTGAATCCATTATGCTGCAGCTCCCTTCTTATCTCATCACGAGCATTCTCCTGATCGTATGAGGTCAAACCCAGATAAACATAGCGGATCTCATCTTCATTTTCACTTCTTAATTCCTTACTTTTTATGCTGGCTGTAATGTCGTATGCCAAATCAAGCAGTTTACTATAAATTATACCGGTTTTGTCATCGGAATCAAAATCAAGAAGTTGTATTTTCCTGTTGTATGGATTTTTAATGTAAAAATTATAGGATAGCAGTTGCTCTAAACATGCAGGCTTCAATGCGTTTTTGGGTGCTTCAAGGCATATTTTAAATAGTTTATTCGAACCATGAATGTGATCAACCTGTTCCAACCCCACAAAATTGCAGATCTCCTGCAATTCATTTTTATAGTCGGTATCAACTTCAAAAATAGAATGAGTGAAAAAAACAAATACAGATGATGAAGAAAGATATTTGTTGTATTCATGATCATTAAAATCCTTTCCTTTATTGATGCCAGTAATGTCACGGCCAAGTATCCGGGAAAGAATATCCTGCAGATGTTCAGTAAATGTTTCTATCAGAACACGTAATTTATCTTCTGATCTCACCAGGCTATAAGGATAGGTAATATAAATATCGTACTTGCTTTTCATTTTTATTATTAACCAGCTAATTTAAAATCTTCAACACAATTCAATACACAATTTGCCATTTCGCTATGATCAAATAACAGAGTCTCAATATGATCATGATTTATTGATAAAATAGTACCTCCATCTATAAATTCAACTTTGTATATCCCCGAATTTACCAGTAGATTGGAATAATATAATTCGTAAGTGCTCTCTGTGCAATTCATTTCATTTCCATTATCAAACAGAATCCTGCCTGATAATATTATAAACAAAGAATAGTCATCAACATTGTTCTTAAGATCAATATACTGATTCGATTCAAACCTTATTTCCTGAAATGTCTGTGCAAGTTTGATAAGAGTCCCTTCATCAAGACCTGATAATTTGTCTGTATTTTTAAGGATATTGTATTTCTCAATAAGCAGAAGCTTGTTCCCTTGCTCTATATCTGATATCGTCTTTTTTAATTCAAGTTGAATATCCGGTTCAAGTCTGTTAAATGCATTCTCAAACAATGTTTCATCCTTCCTGTATACAATAATCGCTGCAACCTCTCTCAGTAATTTATTGGGATGAAACATATTTGATATCAATTCATCGCTGACTTCAAATCCCGGCATTTCCATCGCAAGTTCCATAGCACAAATACGAGGGAAAATGGACAAATAATTGTAATTGCGGGTAAGGATCTGTGAGATCATTTCTTCATTTGTCATACTCTCAATCGGAAAGTAATATTGTAATCGTTTCACTTTCTCTTTAGCAGAAATATCTTCTAAAACCGGGAAAAGAACAGGCTTTATATCTTCATATACAAAATGATCTATCATTTCTATGGCATGACTTATATCCTCTCCTGATCCCCAATCAATCAATTCCCTGATCTCCTGAATAGTCCTTGCATTGTAGGCCAGAGAAAGCAAGTCATACAGCAGATCGTAGTTTAATTTGATCTCTTCGGCAAAAGCGGTTTTAAGATTTGTATACTTTTGATCATATGAAAATGAAGTGTAAATAAGATAATTCCATCCCAAAACATTAATGGTTCTTACAATTATGTTCAAAATTTTATGAACATTTAAGGAACTTGCCTGGAAATTGGCTTCATGCAAAGCCGCTATTGTTGCATCAGTGACTATTTTACTTTGATTTTCAAGTTTATTCAGCAAGAGGTCAATCGCCCTCTCAGTTCCTATTTTACCATAAATACGTATTGCCCTTGATAACAAATTGTCGTCCGTGTTCGGATCAAGAAAAAGTCGTTCAAGATATTCCAATGCAGGATTTCCAATCTCGATAAGAGCTTCAAACGCATAGGCGTGGTATCGGGGAGAACTTAAGAATTCAATAAGGATATAGCTATGATCAGCATTGCACATTCTAGACATCGCCTTAACTGCTGCAATTTTAACATCGGGCTCAAATTCACGTGTTAGATTGACCAATGCAGAAGTATAGGTCACATCTCCTCTGGCCCCGATTATTTCAGCTGCAAGCACTCTTTTTTTTACATCCCGGCTACTCACCAGTTTCTCCAGGTCAATACCTGAAGAGAGAACCTTTATTCTTTCTTCAAATTTATCAATAATTTGCTTTAAGAGTTTTTCTGATTCGTGCGAAGAAGGTTTTGTTCTTTTCAGATCAGGTAATAGCCGGAGTAATGACTCTTCTTCTATACATTTTAATACATAATTCTGTATGATTGGTTGAGGATTGGCCAACATTCGCTGCAAACTTTTCTCATACGCCAGAGGCTCGATTTGTGCAGAAAGCTTCATGGCATTGATTACTTTTAATGGATCCTCACCTACCAGTATTTTTCTGATTTTTTCATTATAATATTCCTTCTTATGATCATCGGAATGTCTGATTCGCAATTTTCGATAGCTATCCTGTAAAGCTTTTTTGTACGATTTAATAAGTTTAATTGCATAAAACAGCCACAAAGGAAGCACAAGAAGTGAGGTCAGGAAAATGCTGTATACAATAAAAAGTTTAAATCCGGATAACGCATAAATAATTAAGCCTGCAGCTATCATACCTAACATGACAACCGTTCCTTCAATTCTTGGAATTATTACTTGTGAGAACCGAATATCCAAAGTTCGGAAAAGTGTTTTAAATGACGGAGTTTGA
>CAZWFM010000114.1:0-6530 GCA_964633185.1 uncultured Bacteroidales bacterium
GATTTGTTGGAAATACACCCATGTTCTGCAGTTCATCACTTGATAAACATGCATTTCTTTCAAGTTTCTTAGCGGAAGTCTTTACTAATGTTTCCATGAGTAGATGAGATTAAATTTTATAGGCTAAAACTAATACATAAGTCTGCATGAAATCAAGTATAACGTGATGATATGGATTTCTAAGTTGTGATGATTTATATCACTTTTTTCATAGTTAATAACAACTTTCAGGCAGGATTGATTCCCCTTTTCGCTTGTTTCGGGCGCTTGTGCATTGGCTTTCACCGATTGCCGAAGCCTTTCTTTGATAGCCAAAGTGTTGCATAAGTAATGGTGAAGGACTCAGTGTAAGAATGTGGATGAGAAGTGCAGTGGAATTCCCCAAGGTATGCACAGGGAAAGAGAATTCGGTACTCGCCCTGGTGATGAATACCATGTATAACACATTCGTGCACTATTTGTAAGTTAAAAAAACGGTTAAATCAGGTTGGTATGAGTGTATGTGATCCTAAGTGTACTACTTTCGAACCAATTTCTTGCTGATCTGAAAAAAATATCATTACTCAATGATTTGATTAATAATGACTAACAGTTCAATATCATTCGTGTGAAATAATCAATTTTCTTGTGGTTGAAAAATTATTGCTTTGCAATTGTATAAAATATATTCCGGTAGCAAGTGGATTTCCCTGCCACCTGATAGTATGACAGCCGGGATTGAATGTTTGCTGTGCAAGCATGTCTACTTTCTTTCCGGCAATATCGTATAAGGCTATTCTTACCGGGAGAGTTTCTGATATGGTAAAAATTATCTGTATTGAATGATCATATGAATTTGAATAAACAACTAATTCGGGTTGTTTAGGATAAGAAATAATCTGAATGTTATTTGATGTAACAACCGATGAATCTACGATCTGAATATGGTCAAAAAAGAATTCAACATCATGTAAATGGCTATTTTCGGCAACAAAATCAAAACGTTCTATCCGGGTCCAATCAAATTTTCCTTCGGGAGGGTATAGGGTATTGTCTTCCCATGCTCCTGTTTCAATAAAATCTGAGAGTGGTACCCGCACATGCTGCCAGTTGCCGTCAAAAGCAGCAAGGGTATTGTCGAGTGTTACCGATTTTCTCCAGGGGTGGTCCATGGTCCCTGTATCAGTGTCTTCAAAACGCAGATCTATTTGTATCCCAGGTGTGCTGCACCGCACCCAGAAATCAAGAACATAACCCTCTGCTTCTATCTTTGAGAGATCCTTAACGGGATAAAACCGGAAACCGAGGTTACCATACCTGTCGGCATTTGCCCATGACAAACAAAATTTTCCAAGTCGAGGTTCGTTCTGTGATAGGTATTGAGCATCGCCACCACTTGCCCAGCTTTCTTCTACAATGAACTGGGGAATGTAATCATCATAAAGAAAAAAGCCGGTTGAATCAGGACGAATCTGAAACTCCTTTTGAACAGGATAGCTTAGGCCCAAGGCTTTGGCTATTGTAGTATCCATGTTGTATTCAAATAATTGTGGAGTTGTTGGATCGAATATTCCCATATAATCTGTATAACTCCACATCGTCCAGGGAATATTATTTTTTTCGAGGTAACTTCTTATAGTTGAGATCCAGTAAGCCCGATCCGCAATTTCACAATTTCCCATATTTACCCCAAATTCGCCGCAATACACTGGCACTTCTTTCTCTTCCCTGAATGCTATGGCTGTGTCGATCAGCTTATACAGATAAACATCATTTCCCTGAGAGGGATAGGCGTTATAAAGATCTTCATACCAATCGCCAATCCATTCAGAGGGCATATCCGGCATCCTCCCCGGATCGTAAGGATAGGGAATAATTATTTCCAAAGCGGTGGTAAATAAAAAGGGATCGTAGAAATGAAATGTGTAAATAAGGTTGTCACTACTATATTCCGACATCTGATATAAATGAATATAATTGTACCATTCGGCAGGGCCAACGATGATAGTGTGTTCCTTATCCACTGAACGAATTGAATCAACAGCTTTTTTTTGTATACTGTCCCAGGAATAATCTGAAATGCCATGAGGTTCGTTAAGTATTTCATAAATAATATACTCCGAACGGTTTTTAAAATGTTCTGCGATCTGTGGCCAAACCGCCAATAAGGTATCACCCACTTCAGGGGAAGTATCTAGATCATCATCGAAACTATGGTTATCTATTATCAGGTAAATTTCAAGTTCCTCTGCCCAGTTTGCTACTTCATCAACGAAGTAAAACAACAGGGGATCAATGGTAAAATCAGGTGACGGGCCTAAAGCCCTGAAAAATTCTATGGGCAGTCGAACATGATCGCAGCCCAATGCTTTTATGTTTTCAAAATCCTGACGGATATATTTTTTAAATTTTATATCGGTTACTTCATTGAAATTTTCAAACCATTCGCCCAGATTAAAGCCTTTGGTGAAAGGCAGATCATTTACTTGTCCTGTTATTGAAATCAGTGTAAATAAAAAAGCAAGCATTAAAATAAATTTCTGTTTCATCTGGTTGGAGAATTATTAAAAAATGTCCTTTAATTTCTATCTATTGATGCTATGATGCCCTCCCCTTGACAGTCACACTTTAAAGTAGAGAGATTCGGCTCTTTATTTCTTTCTTCAAACACCTCATGAGGTATTTTTCCGTCGAGCGAACCGTGCGGTCGAAATTTATTGTATTCATTTCTCCATTGCTCAATTTTCTCTCTTGCATCCTCCAAAGATAAGAACCAATTTGTATTTAAATACTCATCTCTAAAAGATCCATTAAACGACTCAATAAATGGATTATCCGTTGGCTTACCCGGCCTTGAGAAATCCAGAATCACATTGTTCTCATAGGCCCACTTATCAAGTGCTTTTAAGATGAATTCACTTCCATTATCAACCTGTATCCTCTCCGGAATAGATCCCTGCCTGAACCAAATAGTCTCCATTACATTAACCACATCTGTTCCTTTTATATACTGCTGTGGGTAAGCAGTAAATTATATGGAGATACCCGACTGCTTGTTGCTTACGCCAGAACTTTAACGGTGGCGCTCAGCGGGGAGCTTTATTCATCCTTTTACATCAATTAATATTTTGGTAACTATACCCGTATTTTCATCCCAGAATTTAAAAGCTTCGGGAACCTGGTCAAAGGAAATTTTTTTTGTAATAAGATTTAAATAAGGTTTTTCTTTGCGTTCAAACATTTGGATAACAGAAGGAAAAACCCTGAGGGCATTGCGTGAACCATATATATTCAGCTCTTTACGAACAATTAATTAAGAATTGAAATGAACTTCTTCTTTCGAATATCCGATTGATATAACTCTGCCGGCAAAAGAGACAGCTTCGAGGGTCAGAACAAAGGTTGCCGGATTCCCTGCTGCTTCTATTACAACATCTACACCTTCATTTCCAGTTAATTCCTTAATCCTGGCAAGTGCGTTCTCCTCTTTACTATTAATGATGTAGGCTGCACCAAAATTTTTTGCGATCTCCAGTTTTGTATCGTCAATATCCAGGGCAATTACAGTAGCGCCTTTTCGGATTGAGGAACATAAAGCGCCTATTCCTATAGTACCGCATCCAATGAGTAATACTGTATCTGTTTCTCTTACTTCTTCCCGGTTTGCACCGTGATATCCGACACTCATGGGTTCCACCAGAACCAATTCCTGAAGTGATAGTTTTTCGTTAGAAAAAATTTTATCATAAGGAATTCGTATTTTCTTAGTAAGAGCTCCGTCACGTTGTACACCGAGTGTCTGATTAAACTCACAGGTATTAATACGTCCGGCACGACATGCAGGACAAATACCACAGTTCGTATAGGGAGATACTGTCGCTTTGTTGCCTATTTTAAAAGAATCAGGAACCTGGTTCCCTTTGTCAATAATTATCCCGCTTATTTCATGGCCGGGAATCCGGGGCAAAGTTACCAGGGGCATCAGTCCTCGATAGGCATTTAAATCGCTTCCGCATAATCCGATGTAATGTACTTCAAGTAGTATCTCATTTGAATCTGGTACCGGTTCTTTTATTTCTATTTCTTGAATCGATTTTTTAGCAGTAATAGCAAATGCTCTTATTATTTTTATGGTTTAAGCTGATACGCATTTAATGAGTTTTCACCAAGAATTTTATTTTTATCCTCATCAGGATAAGATTTGATATAGTCTAATACTACTTCCATAACTTGCTTATACAAACCGGCAACCCTGCATACGGGCCAGTCCGATCCAATCATCAAACGGTCAGGGCCAAAAGCGGCAAATATAATATCGAGATATGGAATTAAATCCTCCTGTTTCCAGTTTTTCACATTGGCCTCGGTTACCATTCCTGATAATTTGCAGTATACATTTTTAAACCGGGCAAGTTTTTCAATACCTTCCCTCCAGGGAGATATTTTCTTATCCTTTATTAATGGTTTGGCAATATGGTCGAGAACAAAAAGCTGTTCGGGAAACTGGCTGACAAATTGAATAGTGTTAGGTAAATGCCGGGGAAAAATAAGAATATCGTAAGTTAATCCGAATTTTTTCAGATGTGATATTCCGTATAAGAAATCTTCACGGAGTATAAAATTATCATCCGGTTCATCGTGAATAACATGACGAACACCAACCAGTTTTGGGTGGCCGGAGAATTGAACTAGTTGTTCCTCCACTCCGGAAGAACATAAATCGACCCAACCTACCACTCCTTTGATGAAGCTATTCTGTTCTGCCAGATTGATAATCCATTTGGTTTCCTCCAGTGATTGACGTGCCTGTACTACTATTGATCCGTCGAATCCAATAGATAAAAGTTCCGTCTGCAATTGGTCAGGCAAATAATTTTTTTGAAGAATTTCCATTTCATTGGATATCCAGCCATATTCGGATGGATTGTAAATCCAGAAATGCTGGTGACTATCAATTTTCATTTCTTAAAAATTTCATTCAAGTTTGAAAATCCTTTCTATCAGTTGCCATTTTTCATCAGCAGTTGCTTCGGCAGATGAATTCTGGAATTTTGACATTTGTTCTTCCCATTCGGATTGACGGGGTTTCTTTGCCAATTCAGCCATTGCTTTGTCATGTTCGAAATCAGGTACAGTATCCATGATCATAAAAAGCCTGTTTCCGGCCAGATAAATTTCCATGTCCAGGATACCCACTTCGCGAATTCCCCGGGTAATTTCAGACCATGCCTGTCCTTTGGCATGTGCTTTTTTGTAAGCGGCAATCAGGTCCGGGTCATCACGTAATTCAAGCGTTTTGCAGAAGCGTTTGAATTTGGTATAGGAGGTTTTTTCATTGTATTCCATGGCTTATTTGTATTTCAGTTTATAAGTCCAGATAAGGATATTCTTTACTGATTAATCCTTTTTTTACTAAACAATTCTCCTTCCGGCCACTTCAATACCCGAAGCGTCGATGGGTCATAAAAGCGGAGTTCAACTTCAACCGCGTTAATGACTGTTTTAATTCCTAAATCCGTCCTCTGGTATGATTGTTCGTTACTCCTTAAGCTAGTTGTAAAAACCAGCAACGTACACATATATATAAACTTTAATTTCATAAGCTTTAGGATTTACTATTTTCTTCGGTTCTACTTATAAAATTGATTTGATAACATGATGGTGTTGACCTCTTCTCACCTCAATTAATACAAAACCTTCTACAGAATTCAATTGTATTAAATCGGAGTCAGCATGAAAAGATTGAATCATTTGTCCGAGGGAATTGTATATTTTGATTATATCTCCGGGGCGTGTTCCTTTCAGGTATTTTGTACTGTTGCTATAAATTACATTTATGGGTACCACTTCCTGAAAATTATCTTCAATTGCTGACGGTAATATCAACTTCACCTTTACTTAGTGCTTTGATGATCCCGTTAGTTATTGTTGCAACATCAGGATTTGGATTGTCGAAAGTGGCCTTATCTGTCACTATTTCAATATGTCCGTCATAAAATTCTGCTGATATTTCTATTGAGGACGAACTGCCAGTTAACAATTCAACACTGTCAATATCAGCAAAAAGTTGCTTAACTGCCAGCTCACTTTCCAGGTTTTTAACAATTAATTTTGTTTCATCCTGTTTACCGCCGTAACTAGCAGTTACAGTAACTTCTCCATAACTGGCGCCCCTAATAATACTGTCTGTAATGGACACTATATTTTCCTGATCGAAGGTAAACGTAGTTTCAGAGGTTATATCCTCACTTATGCCATCCGTATAAATGGCAGTTACAGTGATTTCAGATGTGTTGTATCCTGCAATCGTGTCGATTTTATAGTTATCGATTGAAGCATTGATTGCAAAAAGTTCGTGCGCACTACTTTTTTCATTGAACTGCCAGTTGTCAAAATTGAAAAGTCTTTCGGTATCCTCGCCTGCAAATACAAAAAATATGTCGTGCACACCTGTAGCGTTATCACTGGCTATCGTTTCTGTTTTCCAAACATCCGCTCCACCGGTATACGAAACCGGAACAGATCCTATCAGCGTTCCATTGACTTCATCA
>CAZWFM010000115.1:0-2548 GCA_964633185.1 uncultured Bacteroidales bacterium
AGGAGAAAACTCTGCGTAGCGATATGCAGGATTTTCAATATAAAATTGATCGTCAGCTGGTCACTCGTGCGGAAGCTGAAAAACTTCAGCAAGAACTCATGCAGAAAGAACAGGCATTGTATCAACTTCAGAATAATCTTCAGGTTGAGTTGGCTGAAATGGAACAGGTGGCACAAAGAAAGGTATTGAATTCAATCATGGAATACCTGGCAGGACTTGAAGAAGCTGATGAATACCAGTTTATTCTGGGCACAACATTCGGAGGGAATATTTTATATGCCAATGAGGGTTTGGATATAACAAACTCAGTTGTGCAGGGTATCAATGAGAAGTATAACAGAGAAAAGGATGATGAATAATAGTCAATATATATGACCTTTGCTGAAAACTATTTTCAGAAATTCAAATACCAAAGCAAATACAAAATTCAGGAGCCCCCATCGGGGCTTTTGCGTTTTATAGTTGTGATTCCCGCATACCTTGAAGATGAAATACTGAGCACTTTAACATCGATACAAAATGCTCATAAGCCTGAAGGAGATGCAGAAGTTATTGTTGTTGTAAATTTTTCCGAGAATGATTCGCATGCCAACAAAGAACAAAATCTCAAAACTTATAATGTATTGTACCAATGGTCTTTCGATAACAGCAATGAAAAATTGAAATTTTTCTCTGTTTTGGCTGATAATCTGCCTGTAAAACATGCAGGAGTGGGTTTGGCCAGGAAAATCGGCATGGATTTAGCCGTCGAGAGGTTTGGACAAATCAACAATGAAAATGGCGTGATCCTGTCTCTTGATGCCGATGCCAGGATTGATCGCAACTATTTCACTGCGTATGAAGAAATAATGCTTAATAAGAATTCTGCGGGTGGTTGCATCTATCAATTTGCTCACGATCTGAAAGGAGAAAAGTATACCCGTGAGATTTATAGTGCAATAGCCCAGTACGAGCTTCATTTGCGTTATTATAAACATATTCTTGATTTTACCGGCTTTCCTCATTCCCATTATACCATTGGTTCTTGTTTCGGCATAAAAGCAGGCTTATATGCAAGTCATGGAGGAATGAACCGCAGACAGGGAGGGGAAGATTTTTATTTTTTAAACAAAGTTTTCCCGAACACTGAGTTTATTGAAATAAATAACAGCTGTATTTCCCTTTCTCCCCGTCCGTCTGCAAGAGTTCCGTTTGGCACAGGTCCCGTTGTTACAAAATTATCTCAACAACCCGGTAAAGATTACACTACTTACAACCCGCAGGCATTTTTTGAGCTGAAACAGGTGTTCGATTCTGTAAACAAGTTTTATCAAAACACAATTTCTTCGGCAGAGAACATAACAGGATCCTCGTCGCCGTGCATGAAGACATTTCTGATGGATCAACATTTTCCCGATAAGCTGGAAGAAATAAAGAGAAATACTTCTTCACTGCCAGCCTTCCGGAAAAGATTTTTTTTGTGGTTTGATGGATTTAAAGTCGTGAAATACCTGAATTATGCTCATCTTAAACAGTACAAAAAAATCCCTGTATCTGATGCTGTAAAAAGCTTTTTAAAAGAGATCAACTCTTCTTTTGAAGGTTCAGAAGTAAATTCTTTGCTTGAAATGTTCCGGGAATCAGACAGAGAAGGTAAAAACACATCTGATTAGATAATTTAACATGAGTTCGAAATATAACTCGCAATAGATCAATTATTTAAAATGAACATCTTAGTATATCTTTGAGCTTTAGTGTCTTAGTGGCATTATTATTTATTTATTCTTGCCACAAAAACACCAAGACACTAATTTTTCACCAAGATCAGTATAAATAAGAATTTATAAATCAAATGATTCAGTCTGATACTTATATCGAACTCAGGTTAATTTAGTGAACTTGAAGAGTCCCCCTTGATAAAGAAAAACACCATAATGATTACGTAATATCATTCTTCGACAATAACAAAAACATCTTCGTTGTCTTTTTTCATCAGGTATTGTTCCCTGGCAAATTTTTCCAGGTTTTCATTATTTGTTTTCAATTCATTCAGGCGCTTTTTGTCTTCTTCGATCTTATTCTGATAATATGCTTTATCAGCTTCCAGCTGTTTTAACTCTCTTAAGTGCTGATAACGCTCCAGGAGGTTATTCTCATCGAGAAAACAAATCCATATAGTCAATATGGCACCTGCAATGACAAACTTATTCCTGAGCCATTTTACGAGTTGCTTTTTATCCGGAAGACTGATCATGTTAATCTTAAATAAGATAAATCTTTGAAAAACAAAATTAGCAACGAATAGTTATACTGCAAAGTCAAACAGGCAGGACTTATTTACAATTTCAATTTCATGGTGAAAAACATGAGAAAAATCTTATAACTATTTCATAATCAAATAATAAATATCATTTTTTTCAATAGTAAATCTGCATAATTTTAAAAAAAACTGATTATGAAGGGAGCAATATATAAAATACCTGAACCGGTTAATGAATTCCAGCAGACCTATTCACCAGGTTCTCAGGAAAGAATTGCGTTGAAAGAAGCCCTGGAAAAAGCACGTTTG
>CAZWFM010000115.1:2558-6413 GCA_964633185.1 uncultured Bacteroidales bacterium
CCTATGATCGTAGGTGGTAAGGAAGTAAAAACGGACAAGAAGATCAGGGTATATCCTCCGCACGAAATAAAGCATACCCTCGGGTATTATTATCAGGGAGGCAAGAAAGAGGTGCAAATGGCTATTCATGCTGCCCAACAAGCTAAGGAAAACTGGATGAACACACCCTGGGAAGAGAGAGCATCCATATTTCTTAAAGCGGCCGATTTGTTAGCAGGACCTTACAGGGTAAAGATGAATGCGGCAACTATGCTCGGTCAGTCAAAAAATGCTTTTCAATCAGAAATTGACTCGGTATGCGAGTTGATTGATTTTTTCAGGTTCAATACAAAGTTTATGGAGAAGATCTATACCATACAGCCCAATTCGGTAAAGGGTATCTGGAATCGAACCGACTGGCGTCCTCTCGAAGGATTTGTTTTTGCCTTAACGCCTTTTAACTTTACTTCCATTGCAGGGAACCTCCCAACCTCGCCGGCAATGCTTGGAAATACCGTGGTATGGAAACCTTCAAAGTCCCAGATCTATTCAGCAAGCGTCATTATGGAGCTGCTAATTGAAGCGGGTCTGCCTGACGGAGTAATCAATATGATCTTTGTTTCCGGGCCTGATGCTGCAGAAGTTGTACTTAATGATCCGGATTTTGCCGGTATTCATTATACAGGATCCACAGGTGTTTTTCAGAGCATCTGGAAAACAATCGGTCAAAAGATCAATACATACAAGTCATATCCCAGAATTGTCGGCGAAACAGGAGGAAAAGATTTTGTATTGGTACATCCCTCAGCAGATAGCAAACAGGTAAGTACTGCCTTGACAAGAGGTGCATTTGAGTATCAGGGTCAAAAATGTTCGGCAGCCTCCCGGGCATATATACCCGATTCATTATGGGGAAAAATCAGGGAAGATCTGAAAAGCAACCTGGATAGCATGAAAATGGGGCCACCTGAAGATTTCAGCAATTTCATCAATGCAGTAATAGATGAAGCTTCTTTTGATAAGCTTTCGGGAGTCATTGAGAAGGTCAGAAAGGACAAGAACGCTGAAATTCTTTTTGGAGGGAATTATAATAAAACAAACGGTTATTTTATTGAGCCCACGGTTATTTTAACCACCGACCCTCATTATTATACAATGGAAGAGGAATTATTCGGACCAATTTTAACCTTGTACATTTATCCTTCTGACAAGTTTGATGAAACTCTGACTCTTGTGGATGGCACCTCAAAATATGCCTTAACAGGATCTGTTTTTGCAAAAGATCGAAATAGTATCATTAAGGCTATGGGGAAGTTGCGTTATGCGGCTGGCAATTTTTATATAAATGATAAACCTACAGGAGCGGTTGTAGGACAGCAACCCTTTGGCGGTTCAAGAGCATCAGGCACCAATGACAAAGCAGGATCAATGGTCAATTTGTTGCGATGGGTATCTCCAAGATCAATAAAAGAAAATTTCAATCCTCCAACTGATTACACATATCCTTTTCTTGCTCCGGAATAGTATCCAGATTTACTTATTTTCATCCGTGCTGTTCATGATACGGAAACCAACAAGACGATCAAAATCACTCATGGGTTCTCTGAGATAAACGAAAATGGCATATTCATTCTCAGTTTCAGAATGATTCCCTTCCGTAACATCAAAGGAAATTTTTCGGCCAGTTTTGTCAACTGTGGTGTAGGCATAATTATAATAGCCTTGTTTCAGGAATAATGTCCTTTCATATACTCCTTTTTCCGGATTGTAGAACATGGAATTGCTTGTATCTGTCTTCCAGGCAGTTAAAGCGCCATAAATATAAACCTCCGATGCTAGCGCATACGTCGATTCAAGAGTAAAATGGACATTTACATAATCTGATTCGATATGCCTGTTGTATGCATCGGGCATGTCAATATAGAATCTGCCGTTAAGATCTGTTGAAGAAAAGTAAGGTGCAAATTGTTTCAACTTATCAGGTTTTAAGTAGAAATGTGTTTCAGGACTTATGTATTTAATACTATCCAGTCGGTCAGAAATGTACTTGGTACTTTTTATATCGAAATAGCGAAATTCATTGCCACCTCCGGTCATGAGCTGATACGGCAGGTCAAGATACAATTTATCATCCCGCAAAACAGGTTTATAGGCCATGTTCAGCTTATTTTTCCAATCATTGTTCTTGATCACCACAATTTTTATTTCTCCCAGGGGATTCATAAGGTCAAGATCAGACAAATCAATTTCAATTTGCAATTCCTGATCCTGCTGATCGGGTTTTTTCACCCTGCCTTTTATCTCAACCTTAGTTTCCGCAATACAGAATTTCCTGGTAAATACAATCTTGTCCGGTTCAGATCCTTTGTATACATTCAAAATGTAATTTCCGCTGGTAAGAAAATTAAAATCTTCAGAAGGCACCCTGGTCATAAAATGAGCATAATATTTTGTGGTATTGAATGATGAATATTTATTTTCTACCGGATTGTTATTGAATCCATCCAAATAGAGATATTCAGGATTCTCATTCAGCTGCCAGTCGTACGAGCATGCTGCGACAGAATAATAATAATCTTCTTCAGTCTCTCTGATATAATCGAAACGCAAGCTTAATTTTTCATCATCTCCGAAGAAAAGAACCGGCAAACTTAAGTCCTTGTCCGAGCGGTAAAATAGTATGGTTTTAATATTTGGGTCCATGCAAATTTCTTCAATACTATCGATTTGCTGAGATAATGCATTACTATAAAGGAAAGATAGGAATCCGGCAAAGACTATAAAAAGTTTTAAACCGGTGATTTTTATGTAATTGGAAGTTTGATCCGGCATAGAGATGTAAAGATTTAAAAGAATGAATTCTTTCCTGTTCATTGAATAAACAGATTACTTCATTATTAGTTAGTATATTAACGATTAAAATTGATCTTGTTTTTGTTTGGTTGTTTAAGTTTTAAAAATAGCTATTTTTGTGCCACAATTAAAAGCTCTTTATCCAAATGCCTGATAAGATTACAATTAAAAAGGGTCTGGACATCAATTTGAAAGGCAAAGCAGAAAAAATCTTTGTAAAAGCTGAGAAAGCTGAACTTTTCGGTATTAAACCAACAGATTTTCATGGATTAATCCCAAAACTGACAGTAAAAGCTGGTGATACAGTGAAGGCAGGGTCGGCCTTATTTTATGATAAATATCGACCGGAAATAAAATTCACCTCCCCTGTTAGCGGTATTGTGCAAACTATTAATCGTGGTGAGCGCAGGAGAATACTGGAAGTTATAATTAAACCCGATGAGGTTATTGACTATGTCAACTTTAAAACAGTTCAGCCGGCTGACCTGTCACGCGAAAAAGTCAGGAAAAAGTTGCTTGAAAGCGGACTATGGCCTTCTCTGATCCAGAGACCTTATCATGTTGTGGCAAATCCTCAGGATCATCCGAAATCCATATTTATTTCGGCTTTTGATACTGCTCCGCTGGCACTTGATTACGATTTTATAGTCAGAGGAATGGAAAAAGAATTTCAGGCAGGAATAAATGCTTTGTCTAAGTTAACAGAAGGTAAAATTCATGTGAATGTAGATAGTGTTTATCCGCCGTCTTCAGTATTCACCCAGGCAAAGGGCATCCAGATAAACAAGTTCAAAGGGTCACATCCGGTTGGAAATGTTGGAACCCAAATTCATTTTATTGATCCTATAAACAAAGGAGATATTGTATGGACGATCTCTCCGCAGAATGTGATCGCTATTGGCCGTTTATTCATAACCGGTCGTTACGATGCCTCACGCATTGTTGCATTAGCCGGATCGGAAGTTTTAAAACCAAAATATTACAAGACCATTGCGGGTTCATGCATTCGATCCATTACCGACG
>CAZWFM010000116.1:0-6389 GCA_964633185.1 uncultured Bacteroidales bacterium
CTCCTTTAAATTTATTCGATGTCATTGCTGCAAGGATGGTTCTCATTCTGTCGCCGGCAACTCTTTGTAACGATTCGCTCATTAATTTCATGCCAAACAGGAATAATCCCAATGAGCCCAGAAGCTTCAACAAGTTAAATAATCCGAAGTGCATCTTTTATATATTATTTACGATTTAAATCTAAATAAATAATTGGAGAAAATGAATTGAATCGGTGATTCTGTTTTTTTTGTGAGATTCTTTGAATATAACGTTAGTGTATTAAATTCTTAATGAATTTGATACAATTGAATGTTTGAATTCTACAGGGACGTGAATAATATCACATTATTTCTTCTTACAATCAATAACCACAAAAGGAATACTAAGTCGGAAACATCCATCTTTTAAAGCTTTTTCATTCATAAGGGTTTCAATCTCCTGAAAGATTTCTGCCCGCTTTTTCCCCGGAATGATTTCTTTCCAGGGATCAAGAAAAGCCAGTCTGATAAAATAATGATTGAGCATGGTGGTCCCGTCGGTGAATTTGTATTCAAAGCTGTTATTCTCTATTTCCACAATTGAAAAATTGTTCTTTCGAATCTGGGCCAGGAATTCATCCAGAGGCTTTCTCTTGCTTTTGATATGCTGGTGCATTCTGCCAAGCTCTTCATTCATCCGATGCGATTTTAATACCTTTTCCATGATCTCATAGAATTCGATCATACTTTTCTCCAGGTTTATTGTCTGCACAAATTGGCCACCTTTTTTTATTATGCGCGAGCATTCACTTAAAACCTTTGCCTCATCCGATACATTGTTTATGCCATTGTTGCTGGTGATCAGATCTATTGAATGATCCGGCAGCGGAATGTATTCAGCTTCTCCCCGGATGAGATCAACATTTCCGATACCGTATAAAGCAAGCTTTTTTTTCACCCTCCTTGTTCCTGCTTCCCATGGATCGATGCCGTATATTTTACAGGACTCACCAAATCTCATGGCCACTTCTGTTATAGGGAATCCTGCTCCAAATCCAATGTCGAGTATAGAAATGTTCTTTTTATACCTGATGTGATCAAGCAACCTGATTCCAAAGGGAGCCGACCAGAAAGGCAATTCATCGACCAGTTCTACCAGTTGGTCGGAATTGAGATCAAAATTTGTATAGAGATAATTTGTCATATTGAAATTGTAGAATGAATGGTAAGTATTGAGTCAAGTTGTTTTATTTGCTGTTTGGTAATATTGGTTTTCAACTGATCGTATATTTTTTTTCTTACTGCTTCATTCTTTGCTTCCAGACGCTTTATTAGGTTAACTAAATATAATTTATTTTGTTCTTTCGGATTTTGCTGTACGAAATAGTTTATCGAATCAATGAGTACCTTGGTATCGTGCCATTTTCCTGTTGCACTTGCAAGTGATTTTATAACAGACTTCAAATGCGTAACTTCCTTTTTGCAATTCATTTCACTCAACAGGGTCAGTATTTCGCTCGTTTGTTTAAGATGCTTGCGGATTTTGTGCAATAGTATGTCATTCTGTGTCCGCGCTTTTAGTTTAATAATTTTTTGAAATTTATCAGAAATAAACATCAATGCTTCTTGTATTAAGGTTTGATCAGGTATTTCTTTGCATTTTATTAACAAGTCTTTGTTTAGTGCGTTAAGTTTTGAGTTATCAAAAAGCTTTATTTCCTCCCTAAGTTCTTCGGAAGCTATCTTTTTGGTTTGCAGAAGATATTCAGTGTAAGAAAGTAGGTATGCACCTTTACATTTTCCGATCAGACTTAAGTTTAATTGAGCTTCGCGTATTTTGCCTGCTGTCTGAAACAGGTTGTGGAACAGGATAAGATGTTCCTGTTTGTGATATTCATGATTGCCGGAAATTTCCAATACATTTAACACTGCTCTTATTTTCTTGATGCTAACCCTCATTTGATGTATATCCTCCATTTCCTGAAGTTCTGCAGTTTTCTTTAAATAGGTATTGAAGGAAATCAGCAGATGCTGGTAGTATTCTATGATTTTGTTCTTTTCCATGAATAAGTTGCCTAGCAATCGAACAAAGTGAAAAGTCAGTGTATTTCACTTGACTCATATCGACTTTATGTCTGTTTAGTACAAATTTCAGACAATTTATTATAACTGCAAATCACCAGGTTTATTCTTTGACAATCCTTTGATACAAATAACCCGATAAAGAGCCTAAAATTGCTGTCATGATAACAACGGGCACCAATGTGACAGGTTCTTCCCATCCAATAATAAACAAATGAGGGATAAGGATAAGAAAAGAAATGGTCAATCCTTTAAGAATTCCCTTAACACGAAAAGAGGTGATGCTTAACAAATATCCGATTATTACCCACATAGTAAATGCAGACAAGTTTGCATTCCAGGGGATTTTTTGAATGATCATTACAGTTACATCCAGAATTCCGGCAGCAATACCAATAAGCAAACCGGCTATTGTGTTTCTTTTCATAGGGTTGATATTTTGGTTTGTGGATTTTTTAAACTCCGATTACTTTTTATTTACTGATAAACTTTTTGTTAATGGCAAAATACTAAAAAGTTGCAAGGCAAAACGAGTCTGATTCAAAGAATATGCTGTATTCTTAATTTATCTGCCGGAAATTCATTGCTACAATTGCCTATCGTTTTGATATCAGGTATAATGGATCCTGTCAATATCTTCTTTTAATAATCTACCCTGCTTTTTTTTGTCGAGGTATTCTTTCAACTTCTCTTCAATTTTTACCAGTATCTCATATTCGGTGGCACGGTAGAGAAACTCGGTACTGAAATTGCAGAATCCTATAAAATCGATAACCTCATCTTTGGGAAGTTGTGTCACTTTAAGTACAATCTCGTAATTGTATTTTTTATCAATTACTCTCTGTTTTTTCTCCTGCTTAAGCACCCTGGCATAATTCATGCGTTGCAGGTCCTCTTTATACAGGAGTGTAAAACCATTCATTGGTTCTTTACCCGGCTGTCCGTTTAAAGCATCCTGCACTTTTCTTTCTTCGATAGCCTCAAGAGCTTCTTTTCTTCCAATAACTATAAGATTTTGTCTTAAAATATCTGTTTTTGTTTCAGGTAGTTCAAGGGCAAGAAACTTCCTTTTAAAATCTTCATAGCTGCGAAAGGCCACAATATCAACAGATTCGATTTCATAAATACGTGGTGTAAGAAAAACATTAGCTCCTTCATTAAGCATGGTTTCGTTAACGAGCATTACTTTGTACAGGTAGCCCAATGCACTGAACACAATTGTATCACCGACATCAGCCCGGAATGTAAACTTTCCTTCTTCTGTTGCAATGCTTCCTGTTCGTTTGCTTTCATTAAAGATGTGGACCAAACCGATACTTTTTTTTGTAGAATCATCGATAACCGTACCGGATGCATAAAACTGTTTTGATTCAAATATCTGTGCCTGTAGTGAAGGGTAAGTCAGCAGGCAAAATAATAGTATGGTGCTTGATAATTTGTGCATACAGGCTGGTTGTAAAACAAATATCATAATTTCTCTGCAGGCAGGCTTTATCAGGAATGTTAAGAATTGTTAAGTTGTCGTTTGTATTTGCCTGGATTTTTGTGTTGAATAAGTCAACAGGATTTGTATTTGGTATTTGCTGAAAAAGGTGACAGACAACCTCCTTGTTCTGTTTTCAGAGTGTTCTATCGACTCCTTTTAAGAAATGACTTAAAGCCTCAATGTATTCTTCAGGCCGGTCGGTCGTTTTGGAATGACCGGATCCCGGTATAATTATACTCTGTGAACCTTCCACCATTTTTTGATACCCGAGAAGAGTTTCAGCACGTACCTCATCATATTCGCCCGCCACAAAAAGTACAGGTAGTTTAAGCTCGTGCAACCGGTGCGTGCGATCAAAATCTTTAAGTGTCCCTATGGCTGTAAATTCCGTCGGGCCCCACATACAATTGTAAATTGCACTGTTAAATGGTTTTGCTCCTTCACAATCGGGGGAGTCTTTAGGGGGCCAGTTTGTTCTTGACAGGTAGCGGACATAAAATGAGTCTGTAGCAGCTAAGTATGCAGGAGCACCGTATTGTTCCAGCGCTTCATATTTGGCAATAGTATCCTGTACTTTCGGGGGCAATCCGGCCAATAAAATTTTTGCATCCTCCATCCATTTCTTTGTACTCAGATAAGGACCCGAAAAAATTACTGATGCAACTTCTTCCGGATTATAGGTTAGCATATATTCAATAACGACTGCTGCACCCCACGAACTCCCAAGCAGGTGAAATCTTTTCAGTTGAAGGGCATTTTTGACAGTCTCAACCTGTTTGATAAAAAAGGGGAGTTTCCACAAGTTTGTATCTCCGGGTCTGTCAGAAAATCCCGATTCCAGCTGATCGAACACAATAACAGGCCGCTCACCGGATAGAAGTGAAAAAGCTGCAATACTTCCGCAGCTTCTGCTACCGGGTCCACCATGGACTACCATAAGAGGCAGGCCATCGCCATCACCAAGGACCTTATACCAAATGCGGCCTCCCTGCACATTTACAAAGCCTTCTCCCGGCTGCAGATCCTGGCAGGTACATACAATACTGAAACTTAATAAGATTAAGGCGGCTGATAAATTTTTCATTAAAGTTTACTGATCCATAATTGAATATCCATCAGGTATAACAAAGCTTGCATCATTCGGTGCCCAGGGTTCTATATCTTTCAGTTCCATGCTGGTTGTTCCCGCAGCGTCAATGTGACTTATAATTTTAACGGGAAATTTGTATTCTTCCGAATACCACATCGTGTATAAAAGCTGGTTATTCTCGCCATAAAGTTCTTTTTTAATGCAATCGTAACCGTTTATTTCTTCATTGCCGATCACTTTTTCAACTCCTCCCTGATCTACCTGGTATTCATACAATTTTAAAGGATCGTTTCCCATACTCATCCGACTTGTCGGTGTGGTTCTGATAGCCATCTTTTGTTGTGGCATCAGCATAAAAACCTGATTTGTTTCATTCAAAACAATGACAACACCTTCCTGTCCGTCCTCATTAAATTCATAACGATAACGGTTTTCATCGCTGAATACTTTAAATTCTTTTTCGACTCCCGAGAGCGTAAAAAACATGTTAGCCTGAAACTGGCCAAATCCCTGGACGGATATTAAACAAAGGACAGCCATAATGTAAATTGAAATTATGGATTTAAAAATTTTCATTGTTGATGGATTTTAGATAAATAATTACTGATAAGCAGGTCATGAGGGTAAGATTTGGATCTTTTCATATTGACATTAATTTCTGTGTGCATTCAGTCCATAAATGACAAAATACAAGCAAATTATGAGTTGTGCAAGTTGAAAGTATAAATTAGAAAGTAATCACATATCGTTCTTTAATAAAATTGGTAAGATCTACACCTGTATATCGAACTGTAACACCAATTTGTTCAAGTTTATCGGAAATCTCATACAAATCAGCGCAACCTTTGCAGGCCAATACATGTATGCCCTCATTGATCATGTTCTTTACATAATCCTGTAATTCTTCGTCTTCGGAGAGGAGCTTTTGTGAGGGTCCCCAAACCAGAAGCGTAATATCATCCCACCATTTGTATTTGTTTGCATTGTAGGTGTACATAAAAACCATTTTCATGGCTACTTCCCTGTCTCCGCTGGTCCATACAACAACGAGTTTGTTTTTACCGTCAACTTTTGTTGTATCTTGTAACAGGTTGTTTTCAGTTATTGTTCCTGCAACATTGGTAAAAGGTAAGGTTAAAAATAAACTTAAGGTTAAAGTAAATAGAATGTGTAGTTTCATAACGGATAATTTTTAAATGATTTTATTATGACAGTTGCATTGTTGATATTATGTATTTAGCAGATGTAATTTTCTTATAATTATCTGTTAATATATCGTCCGATAATCTGTCAGGCTAAAATATGATTTTAATTCTTAATTCTTCCACTGATTTTTGGTATAGCAAAGAAACAAACTTTTACTATTTTCATACCGTAATGTATTATCATATTTAATATCACATAGAATGAAAAGAGGTTTAACGAATTTTTCCGATCACAGCTTTTTAATGATTTTTCTCCTGCTGGCAAATCCGGGTTTTGTGCAACTGTTAGCCCAACCTTCGGGAGGGCCCTACGGTCCGGTTGAAACAAGTTATACTATGCCGTTAATTTCCGGTTCGATATACTTCGTGTCACCCGATGGCAAATCAGAAAATTCAGGTGAAGTATTTGAAAAGCCTGCTACGCTCGAAGCTGCGGTTGCCAAATCAAAATCGGGTGATATGATTGTATTGCGGGGAGGAACGTACCGTACCGGAAATCTGAGGTTCAATCAGGGAATCACCCTTCAGCCATATAAAAATGAGAAACCGGTATTAAAAGGCACCT
>CAZWFM010000117.1:0-6339 GCA_964633185.1 uncultured Bacteroidales bacterium
CATATATCAGTTTGACCGTTATTTTATTGTTTGTAGTACTTATTGCAGGAAAACTAATACTCATCCCGATCTTTATTTTTGTTATTTCAGTAATTTGGTTACTTACACGCTTCTTTCCATCAATCAAGCTCACGGTAAGCACAAATATCAACCTTATGATGACAATGCTGCTCGGAGGCTTATGGCATGGCTCAAGCTGGATGTTTGTTCTCTGGGGAGGTTTAAATGGTGTAGGCATTGTTGTTTATAAATTCTGGAAAAAGGTGAGCCCCTATGAGAACAGTACACACTGGTTGATAAACGCATGGAAGATATTTTTTACTTTCACTTTTATAACCTTTACGCGAATCTGGTTTCGGGGTGAATCCATGCAGGGGACTTATGAATTGCTTTCACAGGTAAGCACAAATTTTGCATGGCCACTTGTTCCATCAATGATACTCAATTACTGGAAGGTATTTGTATTGATGATATTCGCACTCGTTGTTCACTGGCTATCCGATTCAGTTAAGGTGAAATACCGCGATTGGTTTATCGCCAGGCCTCTTTATCAGAAGATAGGCATTGCTTCGCTGGTAATCTTCATCATTTACCAGTCTGTTTCAGCAGGATTGCAACCTTTTATATATTTCCAGTTTTAAATAAAAAAAATCCATGGTATTTTAGTCTAACATGAGATATAAGCTATTATTACTTGAAATAGCAAATGTCATGTTATTTAATTCGTATTATCTGTTCGTTCGTGAAACTCAAATCTTAAAAAGCCTGCCTGCTGTAATGTTGTTTATTTAATAATGCAATTGTGTTTTTGTCGCATACAATGTTAAATCATCTGAATAATATGGCAGATGCGACAATTTTAATGTTACTTCTAAAGACTTGGTGCGATGCACCAGGCTAAATTATATAAGGCTTTCAGCCTTTCGTGTTGTTTTGTTTTGCCTGACGGGTAAAAATAATTTAACCCATGGCATCGCCATGGATAATATGAAAAGAAGAATCTGGCGCATTCTGTTTGTTATTTCAAAGAATTCAGTCTGTATGCGCCACAAAGACATTGTATATTGCCGGATAATTCCCTTTTACAATGTCGAACTCCCATATCAATTGCTATTTGCTTATAATTCCCCCCTTGCCCTGAGCAAGGTAAAAAACCGGGCCTCAAAATCCTCTCCCGGCGACGGTGCCGGTGACAAGGCAAGTTTCCCTTCCGGGTCTATCAGATAGTAAATTGGGAAAGCTCTGATATCAAAGTCCCTGATAACCGATGATTGATGGCCATAATGAAGAAACATCCATTGGTAATTGCTGCGCTCCAAAAAACTGTTAATGACATCCTCATCATTATCTACTAAAATGGTCATGATCTCAAGACGGTCTTTGTATTTTTCATACAGTGTGCTTAAAAATTTAAATTCATTCAGACAGGTATAACTAAAGCAACTGCAAAAATTAAGGTAAACATATTTACCTCTGAAATCTTTCAGGCTTACCAGGTTACTATCACCATCGTAAAGTTCAAACTCGGGAGGCTCAAAACCAGAAAGCAGCCTGGTAGTTTTCTTCCTGATTGATGCCGCAACCTCTGTTAATTCAGGATTTTTGTTTTCGCTAATAAAAGAATTCAGAATTTCAAGAAGAGCACTTCGCGAATGATTATCATCATAAAACTCATCATAAATGCCTTTCAATATCACCATATCCAGTAGTCCCTCTGTCCCCAGAACTTTATCATTAGCCAATAATTCGCGCAGTTCATTGAGTTTTTGTGATGAAATAATATTGCCAAGTTCTTTTCCTTCCGTAGTGCGTGAAAAATGCTGAAAATAATTGTCATATACCTTGTTGAAGAGTTCCATATAGGCAGGATTATTCAAAAGAATAGGCTGATCTTTGAAATATTCATCCGAAATACTTTTCGATTTTTGCTGGTATGCAAGATGCCGTAACAATCCATACCTGTACTTCCTGTAATGATTAAAAAAATCATTCCCGGAAAATGCAAATGATTTTTCCATGTGAGCAATATCTTTATCCAATTGTTCAAAATCATCTTTTTCTCTTATTGCCATGATATGTTTATTGTAGTATGGGAGAAATGCATCATTAAACATTCTGATTTGCATATTCAATTCATTTTCATGAAAATTCTTTGTTGCCAGATGCACAATAACAGGAGAAAAGTATGGATTAAGAAAATCTTGTGGTTTTTTATCTTGTCTTTGAGGCAGTATAATGTTATAAGAATTTTCAGGAGTAACATAAAGATGTACTTTATAAATTCCAATATATGCAAAGACGAAAGTTGTTTCCTCCATCTGAAACTGAATATCAAAACTGCCATCATCTGCAACAGTGCATTTGTCCAAAACTACTTCCGTGTTCGTTATCTGATCGGAATACCGCAGAAATTCAACGTTCACCCCGGCAAAGCTTGTATCTTGGCCGAATATTCTGACATTTGTCTGAGCATGAATAACTAAAATCCCACAGATGAATACAAGAAAAAAAACAAACTTCTTCATAATTAAAAAAAGATTAAATGGATTTTTTTATTTCGCCTGGAAGGAAAATTGATGCATCACCTCCATACTTGATAATATCACGCACTATTGTTGATGTTATATGAGTATGTTCCGGCTGAGTCAGAAAAAAAACCGTTTCAATTTCAGGGTGCATGGAATGATTCATATGTCCTATGGCTCTTTCATATTCAAAATCTGCCGAAGTTCTCAAGCCACGCAAAATATAGTTGGCTCCTTTCTGATTGCAAAAATCGACTGTCAGGCATTTATAAATTTCAACTTCTACTTTCTTTTCATCATGAAACACATCTTTTATCCATTTCACTCTTTGCTCCAGTGGGAAATATCCCTTTTTTGTAGTATTATAACCAACGGCGATAATAATTTTATCAAACAAAGACAATGCCCTCCTGACAACAGACTCATGACCTATAGTCAATGGATCAAATGAACCGGGAAACAATGCTATTTTCATACTATACGAATATTAATTTATCTACAAAGATAACAGGGCTATACAAAACTGCTTTAGGTTATCTCTTTTTCTTTTTGCGAGTTCACAAATAGAATATTGCCTATATCATTAAATCCCGTAAAGGTATCGATACCTTTTGCTTTAACCAGTTCATGACGAAATCCAACAATTGTTAAATCTGCATCTACTGATTTTTCAGATATCAATTCCTTAGTCTTTCTCTTATCATCCGAAGGAATAACCTGTATGTTGCCAGGTGATATTGGTAAGCGCCCTGATTTGATCAAAAACATCAGTTTTGATCTCCTTTCATTGATCTCATCCTGCTTGAAAATAGTGAATATTTTTATATGTCCTCCATGCCATTCAGGGTGCCCTAAAATAATGTATGCCAAGAGTATCATCAGGTTCGCATTTTCATAATCGTGAGAAGTAATCCAGATATGTATCTCACGTTTGTCTCCAAATCCTTTGTATGAAGTATTCAGAACACATACATCAAACCCCGTGGAATGAATCAGAGAGTAATTTTCTAATGACCGCTTGAACACTTCCGGATCTGTTCTGCTGAATTCAAATAATATCATATTATTCCCTTTCCCCGAAATTCCCGATAGTTGAACGACCTGAGCAATTGCTGAGGTATAGGAAGGACTTATAATGGTATCAAGATACACCCTGTTTTTCGTAACAGAGGCAAGGTTAATGAGTCTGTCAAGCACCTCTTTCGATTCCCGGGAGGTTTGCTTGGACAAATAACCTTCAATGTAATGGATATAGGTCCCGAAACCGTATTTGTATGATATCCACCTGAGCAGATCAAAAGCACTTCTCCTGATAAAAGTATCTTGTGAAATACAAATAGCAAAAGGCCTCCAATGCACATCTATATCTTCCTTATCCGCACGCTGGGCAATAATCTGAAGTTGCCGGCTAAGCTGAAAAATAACTCCCCGGAATAGTTTACCAAATCCTTTTGTTTCCTTTTTGCTTACAGATATTGTATAATAAATCATCCCCATTATTAAAAGTGAAACCATGGCATACGGTGCATTCATTTTAAACATTAGCCAGAATGACAAGATGGTTCCTACCAAAGAAATATACCATCGAGACCTGAATGTTGGCCTGTAAGAAGGATCAGCAGCAAAATGCTCAAGTAAGGAAATCAAACAGATCGCTCCATAGGTCAGCATAAAAAACATAGAAATGATCTCTGCCACAAATTCAATTGAGCCAACTGCTATAAAGAAAAATGCAATAATTATGCTAATAAGACTGGCATTCCGGGGTTCATTTGAAACTGGTCTCCCGACTGAAAAATATCGATTTAAAAATTTATTGGGCAATATATCGTCAGCTCCGATAGCCTGAAGTGTACGTGGGGCTACAAGAATTGAACCCAAAGCAGAGGATAATGAAGCTGCTGCCAGCCCGATGGGAATAATTGGCCCCCAATATGCAATATCCTGCATTATCAGGCTGTTTTTTGGATCTGCTAATACTTCGGGAGAAAAAGAGATAGCCAATTTATAAGCTACTGCAACGTAAACAAATAAGCCAACAACTGTGGCCAATATAGTTCCCCTGGGAATTGAAACTGTGGGATCTTTCAGATCACCTGATAGTCCTAATCCTGCCGCCAGACCTGTAAAGGCAGGGAAAACTATGGTAAAAACATAAAAGAAATTCTCAGGATTTTCAACTCCGGAGTAGAAAGCATTGGTCTTCGGGGTCATATCAGTCTGACCAATAAAAAACATCACCAGGGAAACCCCCAAAACGCCGGCCACAAAATAAAGTGCTTTCATGCCCATATTTGCTCCCCTGAGAAGAACAATTAAGGCAAGAATTGTCATTACCGGTAAACTTACAAGCCTGGGATCTCTGGGGATACTAAAATGAATATAAAGATATTCCTGCACCGGCCGGAATGCTTCCGCAAATGCAATTATATAAAATGCAATACTAATCGCCTGTGAAAGATAGAGAGAAACCCCAACTGCTGCTCCTATATTCAATCCAAAGGATCGGGATATGATATAATATGCCCCTCCGCCCAATACTTTCTGGTTTGTGGCAATTTCTGCCACTGCAAATGCAGTTGGTATGGTTACAAGATGTCCAATAAGAATTAAACCTACAACCGAGATAAATCCATAATTCCCGACAGCCCATCCGAATTTTAAAAATAGAATGGCTCCAAGTAATGTTGAAATGGAAGTAACAAATACTTCAAAGGTCCCAAAATTCGATTTCCTTGATACAAGTGATTTTAGCATAAAGCCGGAAACTAGTTCCTTTAAATTTATAAACTTTTCGGAAATAAGTATGGTAAAAGAGCAGTTAATGCAGGTATTACTGTTGCCCCGGTCGCTTTTAAACGGTCCTCTGACTGATGACCGTCAGCAATTAATATGCACCTTGAACCAATTTCACTGGCAACCTCATAATCATGTGTTGTATCTCCAATAAACAAGATATCCTCTGAAGATAATCCTCTCTCCTTAACGTATTGAATAGCTATTGAAGTCTTGCTTGCCGCATAA
This sequence comes from uncultured Bacteroidales bacterium, assembly GCA_964633185.1. Classification (GTDB taxonomy): domain Bacteria; phylum Bacteroidota; class Bacteroidia; order Bacteroidales; family UBA10428; genus UBA10428. The sequence goes on from CAZWFM010000117.1 coordinate 5,550, forward strand.
ATATCATCAATGCCTTTAATATCATCAAAAAAATGCTCAATGCCTTTTTCTCTGATCGAATGATGAAGCATATCCTGCTTCATTGCTGAAATAATGACATTCTCTTTTTTATGACTTTTTAAAAATCCCAGTACTTCTTCGGCCCCCTTGACTAGATATGCAGTACTTAAGTTCAACGCATATGCGTCAATGAATTCCACGGATAGTTTTTCAAAACTTTCCTCCTGAAAATCAAATCCGATCTTTTCGTAATATTCCTTCACAGGGAAATTGAAAATTTCCTTATAGGTTCCAATATCTATAGTTGGCAGATTACGCAGCTTCAGCATACTATTCATCGTTGTAAGACAAACCTCTGCATCATTTAACAGCGTACCATTCCAATCCCATACAATTACATGTTCTTTCATCGATTTTATAAAATGAATTGCCTGATTAAATAAACGAGTGAACTGAACTGTAAAAGGAAGGAATATCTATTCACTCTGCTGAAAATTTAATCCGCCGAAAACAACGCTTGCTTCCATGATCAATTTATTGGAAGATGTATCAGTGCCCTGCGATTTATATGCGGCGTTCCCAAAAGCAATGGTATTTCCATTTGGTAATCTTGCAGATGAAAAAACAGCATCTATTTTAATTTGCACTGGTGCATTCTGAGGTAATAAAATATCTGTACTCCCAAAAACTGTATTGAACTTCAATTTTGTTATACCCGGTGACAATGAATCAATATCCCGGAAATCATATACCGTTTTACTGAAAATAGTATTGTATTCACCATTTTGAA
>CAZWFM010000118.1:0-6305 GCA_964633185.1 uncultured Bacteroidales bacterium
ACCAATACATCATAATTAATCATTTGAAGATCTGAAAGATCACTGCTTACTGTTTTGTAAAGAATTGCAATGGTGAAATTGACATTATTCTCTTTTAACAGTTCCGGTATTTCAATTTTATGCTGTTCAGAGAGAGGTACGAGATATTTTTCCCCACAGTGTTTGTCAAGAAGTTCCATTAAATCCAAAAATCTCCCTTTGCCAAAAAATATCTTTCTCTTACGATAAACAATATATTTCTGCAAATAATGAGCAATGGATTCTGAAGTACAAAAGTACTTCATTGAATCAGGAACAGAAATACGCATTTCATTTGCAACCCGAAAAAAATGATCAATGGAGGTTTTGCTGGTAAAAATAACTGCAGAATGATCAAGAATGCTGATCCGCTGTTTGCGAAATTCCTTTGTTTCTATTGGTTCAACATGTATGAATGGTCTGAAGTCAATTCTCACATTGTTTTTCTCCGCGATTTCGAAGTAGGGTGATTTATCAGATTGCGGTTCCGGTTGAGATACTAGAATATTTTTAATCTTCATATCTGAGAGCCTCCTTATATAACTTCTTCTATCTCAGCGTAATAATAATTTTATAACATACCACCAAGGGCAAAACTTCAAGCGTACAAAGGTACAAAAAGGAATAGAATTTCAAAATATCATTTTTAATAATTATTTGTAAGCCTCTGATATACTTGAATATTGTAGCGACAGATACGATTCCCAAGGCTGTTAATAATATTATTTTTGAAAGAACTTCAGGAGTATACAGAGAAATAAAAATTACTGGCAGAAGAATTATTCCTACATTTTTATTTATCAGATATATGTTATGTATATATTCTGAAATTACGGCTAATGAATTGAAAACAATACCTGTTAGGTACAATATTATCAATCTTGCCAGAAGAACAAGTATTACAAATCCTGTTATCATTAAATAACTTACAAAGTAACTTTCATCAATATGAAAGTTATACAGTTTCAGGATTAGTAAAACAAACAAGGAAAATATAAAGATGTAATTTATATTGAGAATGAAGAAGGCTCTTCGTACGATAATATTTTTCTCGCGAAGTATTTTTTCTGATAATTGAAAATTAACAAGTGTATTCACTATCTGTGTCAGGGATTTTTGATAATATGTTTTTAGAATTATGAATAAGAAAATACTGATAAATCCAATAATAAGGGTCCAATTTAACTTGGATTGTTGAGCTTCCCGTTTTCTGAATTCCAAAGTATTACCAGATATTTTTAAAGTATCTTTTTCAGTATAAAAGATATCCAATGGCTTATAATCAAAGGTTTTTTGTGACTCATTAAAGAGATGATACCTTTCAAATTTCTCAATATCATGAATGCTTTTCGCCGTAAGAGTATCTGAACTGATTGTGTCTTTTTGAATTTTTTCTGATTGTTCAACCTTATGAACATTTTCAATGAAATGCTTTTGTTGAACAACAACAATAGAATCGCCGGCTTTTATAGTTTCTCTGGTTGTATCTGCCAGATAAACATCCCCTTGAGAATCCTTTCTTATGGTATCTACAGGATTCTCCCGGAGAATAATCTGTTCCTGTGATTCAACATCAACAGAATCTTGAAGAATAATAAATTCCGGTGAAAAGGTCATGCTTGTTCTTTGCGAAATTTAAAACCAAAAATACACTATTTATAGGTTTGCTAAGGAGAAATCCAATAATGATACTTCTATTTTATTGTGGTTTTTTATTTTTCTTATGTCTTTTTTTATCTCTGTTTGTCTTTTTTTCTAAATTCTGGCCATTGCTTCTTCTAAATCTTTCCCCGTTTGATTGGCAAGACAAAAAATGATAAACAGGACATCAGCCATTTCATCAGCCAAATTATCCGATTTCTCTCCCTTCTTAAAAGATTGCTCCCCGTATTCTCAAGCAATGATTCTTGCCATTTCACCTATTTCTTCTGTTAATAGTGCCATATTGGTTAGTTCATTAAACTATCTGACTCCATAAATTACTAATCCAATAGTCAACCTTTTTTTGAGCTTCTTTTATGGTCATTTATTCTTTATTTTTAGTATCAATTACCAGTGTAACAGGACCATCATTTATAAGATGAATTTTCATCATCGCTCCAAACACTCCTGTTTGAATTTCACGATTAAGATATCCGCCAATTGAAGCAACAAATTTTTCATATAATGGTATCGCATAATCTGGTTTTGAAGCCTTAATATAAGAAGGCCTGTTGCCTTTCTTTGTACTTGCATGCAAAGTAAACTGACTAACGACCATTATTTCTCCATTTATCTCTTTTACAGAAAGATTCATTGTTCCTTTTTCATCATCAAAAATACGTAAACGGCAAATTTTCCCGGCAAGCCAATCGATATCCTCATCTTTATCTGAATCTTCCACACTAATCAGAACAAGTAATCCCTTGTTTATCCGGGAATAAGTTTTTTCATTGATTTCTACTCTGGCTTCCCGCACTCTTTGAATTACTGCTTTCATTGCTATTGATAATTGATGTTTTTCATTTTCGAATTAACAACTTAAAATAGGTTTTATGATTGCTTATTCCTGCTATTTATTGTCGAATAAAACACTTTTTTACAAACCTATTTACGCTAAATTCGTTAAAAATTATTAATGCAAAGTGATGCCAGCTTTTTTTGCGCTAATTTTGTGTTCATTTTGTAAACTTCTGAAATATGAAGATTTGGAATAAATTAAAGGGCGGTCAGAAAACTATTCTTGTTGCCGGACTAATTGGATTGTTTTCTTTTGGTTTTTTTGCTTTTAGTGATAAAGATTTTAAAATCGCAAAAAACCTTGACATTTTTATTACGCTTTTTAGGGAAGTTGATTTGTATTATGTCGATGAAAAAGATCCTGAAGATCTTATCAATTCAAGTATTAAGGGTATGCTGGAAGTACTTGATCCCTATACCACATATATTCCGGAATCAGATATGGATGAATTCAAATTCATGACAACTGGTCAATATGGAGGAATTGGTGCTCTTATACGTAAAGCAGGTGATTTTGCCATCATTTCTGAACCCTATGAAGGATTCCCGGCTCAAAAAGCAGGTTTGATTGCAGGGGATACTCTTTTAGCAATTGATGGTGTATCAACAAAAGGAAAACAGATTAGTGAAGTTAGTGAGTTGCTTAAAGGCACGCCAAATACAGAGTTGAAATTGACAGTGAGGCGTCCTGGAGATTCTGTGCCTTTTATAAAAACCTTTATCCGTGAAAAAATAACCATTAAAAACGTCCCCTATTTTGGTATTATAGAAGATAAAATCGGTTATTTAAGAATATCGAATTTTACGAAAAATGCATCGGAAGAAGTTAAAAGTGCTTTTAAAAAATTAAAAGAACAAGGAGCTGAATCATTAATTCTTGATCTGAGAGGAAATCCAGGAGGATTGCTTGATGAATCGGTAGAAATTGCTAATATATGGGTTGATAAAAATCAGGAAATTGTCAGTACACATGGAAAAGCAAAACAATGGGATCAAATCTATAAAACAAATAAAACACCTCTTGACACTATTATCCCAATTGCTATTCTGGTAAACAGAGGTTCTGCTTCAGCTTCTGAAATTGTTGCCGGTTCTTTGCAGGATCTTGATCGGGCTATTGTTGTAGGAGAAAGGACTTTTGGCAAAGGACTTGTTCAGGTTACGCGTCCTTTAAGTTATAATACCTACCTGAAATTAACTACTGCCAAATATTATATTCCAAGTGGAAGATGTATTCAGGCGCTTGACTATACGCATCGAAATGAAGATGGTAGTGTAGGATATGTCCCGGATTCACTTATTTCAGAGTACAAAACCAAAAACGGCAGATCGGTATATGATGGAGGTGGTATACGTCCCGATGTTCAGGTTGACTTTTTACAACCTGCTAATATTACATTCAGCTTATATGCTCATAATCTAATCTTTGATTTTGCAACTTCATTTTTCATTTTGAACGATTCTATACCAGCACCCGATCAATTTGAGATTACAGATGAAATTTATAAAAATTTCCTGACCTTCTTAAAAAATAAAACCTTTGATTACAATACAAATAGTAATGAAAAACTTGATGAACTTATTGCGACTTCTAAAAGAGAAGGTTATTATGACATAGCTGAAGAAGAAATTGAAGCATTGAGAAAAAGACTGGATGCAGATACAGAGCAAGATCTTCTTACTTTTCGGAATGAAATAGAAAGCTTGTTACGCGATGAGATTGTTAGCCGGTATTATTATCAGGAAGGAAGAATAATTTCCAGTCTTAAAGAGGATCCTCAGCTTGATAAGGCGTTGAACCTATTAAAAGAACCTGGCACAATTATCTCAATACTCCATGGAACCTATGAATTCAGTGATATCAAATTAGCACTTGATCGTTAGTTTGATTGATTTCTATGATTTTTTTGCACCCGGAATTCACTGATATTCTTTTGAATATATGCATTGAATATTTCATTATACTTCTCCATGATCATAACTAACAGAGAATTATCCGTTTTGAACTGATGATTGTCTATTTTCCTTACAGGGAGGACTTTAGGTGAAGTTCCGGTAATGAATGCAGCTTCAAAGTTTTCCAAATCCTGTAGTTTGATGTTTGTCTCCTTTAATTTGATGTCATGATTCTTAATAATCTCCAAAACATACTTTCTTGTAATACCAGGGAGTATGCATTTCTCTGAAGCAGAATAAACAGTATCGTTTTTTATCAGAAAGAAATTTGATCTGCTCCCTTCTGTAACAAGACCGTTATAATTTACCAATAGTACTTCGTAAGCAGGTTCATGCAATAATAAATTCTGAATATTCTTTTTAATATAATTATTGATTTTAATTTGTTTGACCTGCGGATTGTCTCGCTCAATCCTGAAAGTCAGAAGATCAACTCCATATTGATAACATGCCTCATCAGGATAGGAATGAGGAATGTAATAAGAAGTATACATGAGTTTTGATTTTAGAGGCCTGCAAAGATATTTAATATTCCCTTGTTTGTATTCATTCGCCAATATCAAATTCCTCAAATTCTCCTTCAGGTTATTTTCATCAAAAAGAGAATTGTAGCCAAAGGTTTCTAATGCAGACATCAGTCTTTCCAAATGATCTTCCAGAAAAATCAGTATTCCTTGAGTTGTTCTAAGAACTTCATAAAACAGATACTTTGAATTATTAAATTGATAATTTATATCACAAGATCTATATGATTTATTATCAATAATATAAAAATCAGATGATAATATATCCATAATTATTGAGAAACAAATTCATAAGATATTTTACCCCGTTGTCTTGGATCGGCATTCAGGTCAATATTGAACAATGAAACGCTAGCTGATTGAAGAGCAGTTTCAATAATACAGATTTCATCTGTTGAAGAAGAAGCTACCGAAGCATTAATTACCTCACCTTCCTGATTCACAACAATATCTATAACAACTTTTCCTCCACGCTGGCACTTATACACCGGAATATGAATAAATCTATCAGTCCTTCCTTCCAATGTATATTCAATCCGCGTAGGACCGGTATATCTTTTTTCATTCTTTTTTTCATCAGTTTTTTGTTTTATTTCTGAAGCAACTACCGGTTCATTAATTGATCTGTCAAGTTGCTGATTCAACTCTTCTATATCAAGTTCTTCTTTTAGTTTTTCTATATATTTTTCTGTACTTATATCTTCCCGGATCTGCTTTGATGCATTCACTGCAATATTTTTTATATCCTGTTGAGAAAGAGGTTCAACATTTGACTCCTGAAGCTTTTCTTCTTTCATCATCTGTTCAAGTGTTCTGTAAATCTCTTCATCAAATTCTATTACAATGGGTTCCTTATGAATATTATGTACTTTGTCAAGTCTGACAATCATGAATACAATAAGTAGTAGTAGGTGAATCCCCACTGTGCCAACAATACCAGTTAATATGTTTTTCTCCTCTTCTTTTAAAAACATTGATGATGTTTTAGTATTTAGTATAACGAAAATAAAAAAATGTCTGCCAATTTCTCTCTATTACGATCTATTCTTTTGGTTCGTGCCCAATTCTATTCATATTTCTCTTTTTATGCAATCCACTATCAAAAAGGATTTAACCTAAATTATTTGTTTTGCTGAGTTAAAGGTTCATGAATTTATAAATCAAAGACTACTGATTGTTAAATATCAGGAAATAATTAATCAACGTATTGAAATCCGTAATAGTATTGCGTAATGGTCGTGAAGTAAACAAATGATTAAATAAGAAATCCATAAGAAGTACCTTTCTTTTGCTCCTCAGGTTGGACTC
>CAZWFM010000119.1:0-6286 GCA_964633185.1 uncultured Bacteroidales bacterium
GTATCATTAAGCATGATATTATGTCCAAATTTTCTGACAAAACCTGAAAATTTTTGAAGTTTCTCCTGGTTTGGTTTATCATGAATTCTATATACGAAAGTTCTTTTTTCCTTTTTTTCCTTTTTGTTCCCTATAAAATTTGCTACTCTTTTATTAGCCAATAGCATAAATTCTTCCACAAGCTCATTTGATAAACCATGTTCCCTGAATTTTATTCCAAGAGGTTTTCCATGTTCATCGAGATCAAATTTAACTTCCTCGCGTTCAAAAGAAATGGCACCTTTATTAAAGCGGTCTTTTCTAAGTTTTTGTGCCAGATTATTAAGAATTTGCAGCTCATTTGCAAAATCGCCTGTACCATTGTCAATCCTTTCCTGAGCTTCCCGATATGTAAAGCGGCGATCGGAATAAATAACTGTTTTACCAAACCATTCGTCAAGAAGATTTGCATCATTGTCCAATTCAAAAACAGCCGAAAAACATAATTTTTCTTCTTTTGGGCGCAAAGAACAGACATTGTTAGACAGACGTTCGGGAAGCATAGGGACAACACGATCGACCAGGTATACAGAGGTTGCACGCTCATAAGCTTCTGCATCAAGCGGACTCTTTGATGGTATATAATGCGTAACATCAGCAATATGAATTCCAACTTCCCAATTGCCAGTGGTAAGCTTTTTTACTGACAGCGCATCGTCAAAATCTTTGGCATCGTCAGGATCGATTGTGAAAGTTGTGGTTTTTCTGAAATCTTTTCGTTCTTTATAATCGTGTGTGGTTATTTTATCATTAATCTCATCAGCTGCTTTTTCAATCTCCTCACTGAATTTATAGGGTAATCCGTATTCAGCGAGTATGGCATGCATTTCGGTCTCATTTTCTCCGGGTGAGCCTAATATCTCAACGATCTCACCAAAAGGATTTTTTGCTTTTTCCGGCCAATCTGTTATTTTTACATATACTTTTTGTCCGTTTTGCGCATTTTGTAATTTATCAAGAGGGATAAAAATATCAAACGGCATCTGCCGGCTATCAGGGATGCAAAATGCATACCTGTCTAATATTTCAATTGTTCCGACAAAATTGGTCCGTGCGCGCTCCAATACCTCAACCACTTCTCCTTCAGGATTTAATTTTTTCTTTCGTGCGAAAAGATAAACCTTAACCGTGTCACCATTAAGGGCATGATTTAAATTCTTTTGCGAAATAAAAACATCCTCTTCAATGGCATCTGTTACAACAAAACCATAACCTCCTGTGGTAATTTCAATTTTTCCAATTATATGTCCTCCTTTTGATTTAAGTTTAAACTTACCGGTATATACTTCTTCAATATAACCCTCTTCATGTAATAAGGATAAGGACGCAAGAATTAACTTTTTTTCTTCGGGATTTTTGAGCAATAAATACCTGGCAATTTGTTTGTAATTAAAAGTCTGGGAAGGATTATTAGCAAAAACACTCAAAATACTATTTTTCAGCGTAATTGCGTTCAGATTTCTTCTTTCTTTACTCTTATTTTTCCTCGTCATTTTTATTTGCGGTTATTTTTGCAAAGTAAGGATAATATCAGAGCTTTTGCTAAAATTTGAGATAATCCAAATTATAAGGTTATGAAATTTTGGAATAAGTTTCATAAAAACAATGTGTTAAAGAAGTCTTTGATAGATGAAATGCAAAGAATTTTGAAAATGTCAATGTTTTATTGTTATTTTTGCAGCCGGTTTACTTGTATTATCCTTATATATAAAAAAATAATTCTCGTGAGATAAGAATAATACAGATTGATATAAGCATTAAGAGCGGAAAATATGAATAGATTTAAGTAATTAATGCATAATATCGGACGGTGAAAAAAAGAACTGACTACATATTAACCGGCGCTATCGTCTCTCCCGAACTTTACCTTAGAGATTTCTGATCCATTTGAATTAACAATTCAGATAAATAAATATTGCATGGACATCGACGGAAAATTATTTAAAAAATTCCTTGAAAGACAAGAATCTCTTGAAAAGCATCATGTTGTGTTTGCTAAAGGCAAGCAAGATGCAAAGGGAAAACTGACTGCAAGAGAAAGAATAGAATTATTGTTCGATCCGGGCACATTCAATGAGATAGATGCTTACTCGAGAACTGCATTTACTGATTCGAATTTTGGCAAAATCATTGATGCTTATGGTGACGGAGTAATAATCGGACATGGAAAAATAACAGGAAGAACGGCTTTTGTTTATTCACAGGATTTCACAGTTATGGGTGGATCGTTGGGGTCAGTTCATGCTACAAAAATTGCCAAAATTCAGGATATGGCTTTGAAGATGGGAGCTCCGATCATTGGTATTATTGATTCAGGAGGAGCAAGAATTCAGGAAGGAGTTGCCAGTTTAGCCGGTTATGCATCCATATTCAAGAGAAATGTAGAATCTTCAGGTGTTATTCCCCAGATATCGGTAATTATGGGACCTGCTGCCGGGGGTGCTGTTTATTCACCTTCGATTACTGATTTTGTATTTATGACAAACAATACAAGCTATATGTTTGTAACCGGACCTAATGTAGTAAAGGAAGTACTTAACGAGAATGTAAGTTTTGATGAATTGGGGGGGGCAATGGTCCACATGAAAAAAAGCGGGGTTGCTCAATTTGTTTATGAAGATGAAGAAAACACACTTCTCGGCGTTAAAAAACTTCTTTCTTATATACCGGCGAATAATCTTGAGAATCCGCCAAGAGTAGAAATGTGTGATAAAAATCTTGATCCTGAACCAAAGTTACGGGAAATTGTACCGGATGATACAAACAAGCCATACGATGTGAAAGATGTCATCAAATTGATAATGGATAAGGATAGCTTTTTTGAAATTGCTGAAAATTATGCACAAAATGTAATTGTTGGATTTGGACGTCTTATGGGTCAAACGATTGGGATCCTTGCAAATCAGCCAAAGGTTATGGCTGGTGTGCTGGATATTAACTCTTCCGTAAAAGGAGCAAGGTTTATTCGGTTTTGTGATTGTTTTAATATTCCCATACTCACGCTTGAAGATGTACCAGGATTTTTACCTGGAATAGATCAGGAACATAATGGAATAATCAAACATGGAGCCAAACTTCTTTATGCTTATGCTGATGCAACTGTACCTAAAATAACGGTGATTATAAGAAAGTCATACGGAGGAGCTTATTGTGTAATGAATAGTAAAAATCTTGGAGGAGACTTTAATTTTGCCTGGCCAACAGCTGAAATTGCTGTAATGGGTCCTGAAGGAGCAGTTTCTATCTTGTATCGTAAAGAGTTGCTTGAATCTGACAACCCTGCTAAACTTAAAAAAGAACTTGCAATAAAATACAGAGATGAAATAGCTAATCCATATGTAGCTGATGAAAAAGGTTATATAGATGAAGTTATTGATCCTGCTATAACAAGATCAAAGTTAATTTTTGCTTTTGAAGCTTTAGAGAATAAACATATTAACAGTCCGGCAAGAAAACACGGGAATATTCCTCTCTAAAAATTAAATTTATTGTAATTAAGCATTTGCCTAAAAGTATTGAAAGAATATTTTCGTGTTCAATAAAAAATGTCATATTTGTGGTTGTAGCTGCAACTTGATTTAATAACTGCACTATGAAAATAAAGAGTCTCTTAATTGCAAACAGGGGAGAGATAACCATTCGAATTAGTCGTACAGCTAAGAAACTTGGGATCAAAACATATGGCATTAAAACTTCCAAGGAACCTAATGCATTTTATTTAACATTTCTTGATGAGGTTATTGATTTTAGTGATTCTGTGGAAGATATTCCGGAATTTCTTGATGTTGAACGTATTGTCAATGCAGCAAGAACACATAAAATAAATGCAATACATCCGGGATACGGCTTTTTGGCGGAAAGTCCGTATTTTGCTCAAAGATGTGAGGAAGAAGGAATTATTTTTGTTGGACCTTCACCACAGGCAATTTATAAAATGGGAAATAAAACAATTGCCAAACAGATTGCAAATTCACAAAAGGTTCCTTTATTAAAGGGAAGTCACGGGAATTTGAACAGTCCGAAAGAAGCCCGTGAGGTTGCCGGGGAAATAGGATACCCTGTAATTTTCAAAGCTGCAGCAGGTGGAGGAGGCAGAGGAATGCGTATTGTTGAAAAATCTTCTCAGATAGAAAAAATGTATAAACTGGCGTCAACAGAAGCAGAGAAAGCATTCAATGATTCCTCTGTTTTTATTGAAAAATATGTTCGAAATCCAAGACATATAGAATTTCAGATCGTTGGAGATAAACATGGAAATTATATTCACCTTGGCGAAAGAGAATGTTCAGTTCAGAGAAAACACCAAAAATTAATTGAAGAATCCCCTTCACCTGCCCTGGATGTAAATCTCAGAAAAAAAATGGGTGATGCAGCCATAAACATTGCAATGGCAACGAAGTATTTTAGTGTAGGAACTGTTGAATTTCTTCTGGATGATGATAAAAATTTTTATTTCATGGAGATGAATACACGGATACAGGTTGAACATTCTGTTACGGAGGAAGTTACAGGAGTAGATCTTATTGAATTGCAAATTAAGATTGCACAAGGTGAGAAATTGGAAATACAGCAAAAGGATATTAAAATGAAAGGTTGGGCAATTGAATGCAGAATAAATGCTGAAGATGTTCAAACCGGTTTTTCACCCTATTTAGGGCTCATAGATAAAGTTCAGTATCCAAGAAGTAAAAATATCAGAATAGATACAGGAATTGCAGATTCATCTGTAGTTACTCCCTATTTCGATTCTATGATCGCGAAATTAATTGTTCATGGAGAGAATAGAGAGAAAGCTATTAGTAATTCATTGAATGCGTTAAATAAGTTTTGGATTAAAGGAATTAAAACAACTATTCCTTTCTGCAAATCTGTTTTAATGCATAAGAAATTTAAAAGTGGAGATTTTAATACATCTTTTATTGAAAAAGAAATGAAACAATTGTATCATCAGAACAAAGACGATGAAATGCTTGCTGCTTACCTGGCAACTTTTGATTTTGCTGCAGGACTTGAAACCGATCGAACCACTCACATTGATTTTGAACAGGGGAAAAACATAAGTCCCTGGGTTTTAAACAAGCGTCTAAGATCTCTTTAATATTATTGCTATGAAACTTACAAAAAGTAAAGAGGCAGATACAGAATATATTGCAGTTTCATCACAGAATAAAAAGTATAAAATAATAAATCCATTCAGTGAGAATATTAAAATCAACAACAAAAAAGTTGATATTAAAATTTTTGATGACGAAAATGGATTTACCTATATTTTGTATAAGAGAAAAAAATATTTGGTTGAGATTGTTGAGAAATCGCAGAATAAATATACTGTTTTGATCAATGGAGTGAGTTATACTTTTAGTATTGAAACCCCAATTTCTTATAAAAGAAAAAAATATCTGGATAAAACTAAGTTAAAAAGTAAAATAGAATTGGTTGGGGCACCCATGCCGGGTAAAATTGTCGATATTCTGATAGATTCGGGGGCAAAAGTAAAGGAAGGAGAGGCAGTTCTGATCCTTGAAGCAATGAAGATGCAGAATGAAATCATCGCTCCTGTTTCAGGTGTCGTAAAAAAAATATTTGTACGTTGCGAAGATATTGTCAATAAGGAAGATGTCCTGGTGGAAATAGAAAAACAGAAGAGTTAAGTATAAGATTATATCTTCACCAGGTTATTTTTTATAGCAAAAACAACAAGGCTGATTGAATTTTTTGAATCGGTTTTAGAAAGCAAACTGGATCTGTGTCGCTCAACAGTTCTCTGGCTAATGAATAATTCTTCTGAAATCTGCTGATTAGAGTATCCCTTACAAATTAATTCCAACACTTCTTTTTCTCTTGGGGTCAGGTCAATAGCACCCTCTTCGGGTTTGTTTTTTATGAGCTTCAGTAACAATTCCTGAGAAAAATAATTGCCACCCGCATGGACTTTTCTGATCGCGTCTGTGAGTTCATTATTATCTATGTCTTTCAGGATAAAACCTTTTACTCCCAGATCGATCATAGTATTATAATATTCAACGTCGCTATACATTGAAAGTACAAGAACATGAAGATCAGGATATATTTCAAGGGCTCTTTTTGTAGTTTCTACTCCATCCATATCAGGCATATTAATGTCCATTAATGCAACCTGGGGCGTAAGATTTTTTAAAAAATCAAGAAATTGTCTTCCGTTGGAAGCTTCTATTACTACTTCCATATCATCTTCATTTTCAATAATGAATTTTAATCCATTTCGAAA
>CAZWFM010000120.1:0-6271 GCA_964633185.1 uncultured Bacteroidales bacterium
TGTTGATTAATTGTAACTACTTAAAAAATAGAATGATAAAAATAAGAAACATTTCCTATCTATTAAATTTACTCATCATAAGGATTAATCTATTTACCCCACAAAATGATACGATCATGTAATTTTTTAAAATACATGCTTAAACCAATCTCTTTTTCTGGTGTTTCCTTTCTCTTAATAGAAAAAAAATGTTCCGGAAAAGCACCATTTGGATAAATATGAAAAAATCGGAGTAAGGTATCTCACATCTTATTTACGGATTGATCCCGTTTCCGAAAATAAAACCTTACATGAATAACGGGTTGTAGGAAACATTGAATGCGAATTACATCTTAAGATCAATTGCCCTGAGTATTTTATCTACGCTAAGGTTTTTCCCATCTATGCAATATTTTGCTCTTAAATAATAATGTTCACAACGATCTTTGATGTCTTTAACATAAAGGCGTAATTCATCATCCGTTTTATTCAATACTATGGGACGATCCTGAGTGGCCTTTTTTAAACGACTCACCAGTGTGTCGTTATCAAGTTGAATATAGATCGCCTCACCCAATTTTTCAATCAAACTCATATTGTCACAATGACAAGGCGCTCCTCCTCCAAGGGCTATGACCAGATTATCCTTCTTCACAACCTCCTTTAGCGCTTCCCATTCTTTTACACGGAATACGTCATCACCAAGTTCGGAGTATAATTCCGGAATTGATTTTCCTTCACGTTTCTCAATCACATCATCAAGATCAATAAAATCCATTTTAAGTCGTTTCGCAAGCTTTTTTCCTATGGATGTTTTGCCACTATTTTTATATCCGATAATAAAATATCTCAAGTTTGTTCACATTAAATACCATGAATAAACAACCGGATCAGGTACCGGTTCAAATTTGCAAAAAGGAGCTCTCTCAAAAGTTTATAAACCGCAAACCAGCACAAGTTATAAGAATAATGTACTACTTCTTTGGCTTCATGGCCTGATAAGCTATATGCTGCATGTAGTTATCAAGAATTATTAATGCAGTTTGTGCTTCAACAACCGGCCATACTCTTGCCACTATGGTAGGATCCCGGCGGGTTACTGCAGCCAATTCCTTATTTTCAAGACTCACCTTATCTATAGTAACCTGAGGTTTAGCAATGGTGGGTGTAGGTTTAACAGCAACGCGGGCAACAATATTCTGCCCTGTCGTTAATCCGCCTGTAATTCCACCCGCATTGTTCGATTTGAAAACTACTTTGCCATCTTTTATGCGCATTGCATCATTGCATTGCGAACCGGTCATATTCGCTGCCTGTATGCCACAACCAACTTCAACTGCCTTTATGGTACCAATAGCCATCAACCTTCCCAGTTCTCCATCCAATTTATTGAATACGGGTTCCCCCATACCCGCAGGTACGCCTGTTACAACTACTTCAACAATGCCTCCTGAAGAATCCCCCTCTTTCATTATCCTTACAATTTCATCATGCATAGCATCGGCAACATCTGCATCAGGACAGAAAATTTTTGGATTGATCCCGTATTTTTCTTTTATCTCATCTTCGTTGTATACCGGTTTTTTTATTTCAGGGATCCTTTTTTCAAGATCAGCCAGAATAGCCGCCTTTTCGAAAAACCGCAGATCAGTTTTCAGCTTATTTGAAGCAAACAATTCAAGATAAATGGGATCATACTGTTTTCTCACTTCCCTGTATGCTTGCGCCTTCTTCCTGATCTCATTCAAAGGCATATCACCCATCCTTATGCCTGCAGCTTCTCGAACAAATGAAACAACTTCAATTCCATGATCTTTAAGAATTCTTTTGGCAATACAACCGGCGGCAACAATTGTAGATGTATATCTGCCACTAAAAAATCCTGCACCAATGGAATCATCGAACTCTCCGTATTTCTGATAAGAGGCATATGAAGCATGTCCGGGTCTTGGAGTGCGATTGGTCAACTGGTATTGCTCAATATGCTCAAAATGTCTGTCAACATTAGGGATCAGAATAACCAGTGGCGTTCCGTTTGTATATCCTTTGTTCTTAAATCCGGGCATTGTATCGGCAGCATTAACACCACTATAGATAACAGGAACATCTGCTTCCCGGCGCGGAGATGTCAATTCTCCCTGCCCCGGTTTACGAAGCATTAACTCAACATAAATTTCCTCTTCTGTAAAATAATATCCCGGCGGAACGCCCTGAATATTGATTGATAAACCTTCCTGGTATGAACCTCCGGCTACAGTAGTTTTGAATAAAGTTCCATATGTGCATCCTAGCATGATTCTATGTGTTTAGTTTATTTTATCCATTTTAGCACCTAAGAGGGTGAAATCATCAAAAAACGAAGGATATGTTACATTAACAGATTCAGCCGTATCGACGATGGTCTTTCCTTCCGATGCCATGCCCGCAATTGATAAGGCCATCACCATTCTGTGGTCGTGATAACCATGTACCTTCTGACCTGACAATTTGCTATTTTCAATACTTAACCCGTCTTTGAATTCTTCTATTTTTGCGCCCATCCTGCGAAGTTCTTTATTTATTGCACCGATACGGTCACATTCTTTTAACCGTGCCTGTTCTACATTATACAACCTGGTTTTCCCTTTGGCAAAGCATCCGACAACCGCCAAAGCCGGTAATGCATCAGGTGTATCGTTCATGTCAATTTCTATTCCGTTAAGCTCCTTCCCAATAACTCTGACTCCTCCTTTTTCATAATGCAATTCCATCCCCATCTTTTGTAAATATTCAAACACTTTTTTATCTCCCTGATGATCAGAAAAATCAAGACCTTTGATCAGTACTTCAGATCGGGTTATTGCAGCAGCACATAACGCAAAAGTTGCAGAAGAAAAATCAGCAGGAATCTGCATGTCAAAAGCCTTGTATTTCTGTTTCCCTTTAATTTTAAACCATTCCAAACCCTTTTGTTCAAAAACGATATTCTGCTTTTTCAGCCAGTCCAGTGTAATTTCCACATAGGATTTCTCGTGCAGATTTTTAACCTCAATTTCAGTATCATTTTCCGCCAGAGGTGCAGCAAAAAGCAAAGCAGTAACAAACTGGGAGCTAATTCCATCTACTATTGCTTTGCCTCCTTTTATGGGACCCCTGACTGTAAAAGGGCATTTGTTGTTCAGGGTCCTGATTTGTGCTCCCAAAGATCTGAGAGCCGAAATCAGGGGAGTCATCAGTCGTTGTCTGATAGATGAATCGCCATCGAATGTGATATCCTGGGATGCAAGTGAAGCGAGGGCACTAAAAATTCTTAGTGATGTTCCTGAATTGGCAATATCAATAAAGCTGGCTGCTTTATTAATTTTCCCCCCGATGCCATCAATTGCCCAGGTACTGTCATGCACTTTAATTCTGGCTCCAAATTCCTTTGCTGCTCTGAATGCCGACCGTGCATCTGCAGAATCAAGCGGGTTATGCAATATGGAACACCCTTCAGCCATAGCTGCAACCGCCACAGCACGAATAGTATGTGACTTTGAAGCAGGGATGAGTATTTCTCCGCTTAGTTTTGATTTTTGTGTAACAATTTTCAATTTTAATGAATTCAGCTGGCAAAAATAAGAGTAACTTAAGACATATACAAAATATATATATAATTATCTGTAATTCAAGTATTTATTATAGATAAGAAAGATCTTTAATAAGATGATTGATGTGTACTCCTTTCCCTGAAATATAATTCTTGCAGATGTATAGAACACATACTGTTGTTATTGAGATATTCTTCCTGAAAACAAACCATATTTAACAATATAATAAATAGCCCTAACTCCATCCAGCCATTTGATCTTCTTACCTTCATCATAGGTCCTTCCATAATAAGATATGCCAACCTCATAAATCCTTATCCTTGGAATTCTTGATATTTTGGCAGTTATCTCCGGTTCAAAACCGAATCTGGATTCCTTAAGCTTAATATTCTGAATTATTTTAGTTTTAAATAATTTATAACAGGTTTCCATATCAGTCAGATTTAAATTGGTAAACATATTGGAAAGAGTTGTCAATAGTTTGTTCCCTATCGAGTGCCAAAAAAACAGAATTCGATGAGGATTACCGCCCATAAATCTTGAACCATATACAACATCCGCATAACCTTCAGTGACTGGTTTCAGTAAATTATTATATTCATCAGGATCATACTCCAAATCAGCATCCTGTATTATTAAGTACTCACCCGACGATTTTGAAATTCCGGTATGTAAAGCAGCTCCTTTGCCCATATTTTTTTCATGTTTGAAATACTGGATATTTATATCTTTATTCTCCGATATATATTTCAGAATTTCATTTTCAGTATTATCGGTCGAATAATCATTTATTATTATCACTTCCTTCTCAATATCATGTATTAAGCTTACACCTTTTATCTTCCCCAGCATTTTATGTATGGTTTTCCCTTCGTTGTATGCTGGAACAATAATGGAAAGTTTTTTTATTTTCATTGGTCTTATTTACATACAGTTAATAAAATACAGCGCATTACAAAAACTTTTTTTCTCATCCCTGAAAATTTAGAATTATAGCTACTTTATATTGATTCCGAATTAGTGAAATTACCTTAAGTTCCTATTTCATATAGAGTGTCACCTTTGTATTTTCTGTTAATCCTTCAAATTGTTTGTCTGAATTTATATAAATCACCAAGCGCCCATCATGAAAATAATCCGGCACATGTATATAGAATGCATATTTATTTCTGCGACCTGGTGCAGAAATTGGACTAAATAATCTGATCCTATTATGTTTAACCGAATCTGATTTGATAAGCTTTGAATTAAGGTAACTATCATAAAATCTATTAGTCACTTCTATTTCAGTTTCTATTTTTATCCATACATCAGAATATCTGCTTCCCTCCGATCCCAAATTAAGTTTTGTATTTGCTATATTAAATATGGAATCTGAAGATCTATTGAATTTCAGAATACTATCCTGCAAAAATTCTGTTTTTATTTTGTACTTTTTTTCACTCCTCAGCCATTCTTTTGTATCCAGCATACTCATATCAAGGGGTGTTAAATGACGATTTAAATATATACGACCATAATAACGTCTATTCATGTCGTCAAAGTGAAGAAAAGTGTTATTGTATTGCTGAATCTGAAATATGTTGACCCAAATTAAGTATATTCCCAGAACATAAAATACAAATCGCCACCTGTGTTGGTTGATTTTTTCAATGAATGCCGCAAAAGCCAAAGCGAAAACAGGATAACTTTGTACCAATGCCCTGGTTGAATAACTTCCCCCATATCTCCAAATACGCCAGGATATTATTATATAAATATTAATGAAACAAAAATAGATTACAGCTTTTCTGAAGGGATACTTTTTAAGAAAGAATAAACCTACTATAAAGAAGATTGTTATCGGAGTATAAATAAACCATCCCTTCTCCCAGCCAATTAATACTCGTAAATGCGGTGTTAAAAAGTCCCAGGCGCTTCCAACTTCATATATAAACGATCCACTGGAATACTTCCAATAGACAAGCTGTGGCAGTATACCAATAAATCCAAATATTAAAGCAGCAAAAAGATGGTCCTTATGTTTCTTCACCCTTGCCCATTTTTCTTTTGCGGATTCTTTTGTATGTGTATCCCAAAGTAATGGAATGAACAGCATAACGGCTTCGGTCGGTCGACAAATTGTGGCTAAACCAATAATGTATCCTGTTAATGAAGCCCATATGATAGTTGGCTTCTGATGCCATTTTAAAGTAAAGTAAATGAGCAGAACATACAAAGGGAAAATGTAAGCATGACTCATAGCATTATCGACACTGGCATACTGTATAAAATTCGTAGCCAATAAAAGCAATATCAGAGTTATTGCAGTTGTAAGATCGCTGAAGTATTTAAGCAAAATGTGTCTTAAGAGAAAGATCGCCAGCATACAATAAAATAGAATACCGAATGCTAATGCGTACTGATAGGGTGGTGAAAAACCATCAGGTTCATATTCGGAAAACTTTGCGATCGAATGTCCGATTAAAAAAAAAGGTGTCTCAAGTATTGCAACTCCACCCAGATAACCAAAAACATAATTTCCATTCTTGTATTTGTGCGCCTGATATACATATCCTCCGGTAACATTGTATTTCGCATCAACCTCTGGCAGCCATTTCAATTCTCTCAGATCCTTATAAATGTATATTGAGGGCAAATACATATAATACCCCAGAGCATCCCAGGTAGTAACTCGCAATGGATGGGAAGATCGTATATCTGAATATTTTACCCTTATTAAC
>CAZWFM010000121.1:0-6214 GCA_964633185.1 uncultured Bacteroidales bacterium
ATGTCGTGATCAAAGGTGGAATTGACAATAAAAAAACCTGACAGGGTTTAAGTACTCTGTCAGGATATACTTTAATAAATATTCTTGCCCGTCCTGTGTTTTTTCACTATATTCTCCGACGCATTTGAATAAAAACAGGCGCAACATGAGATTTACCGAAGAGCTTCCACGCATTCTGGTTGTTGACGATAAACAACAAAACAGGCTATTGATCACTACTTACCTCGAAACACTTGATGTGATCATGGAAGAAGCGGCATCGGGTTCCGAATGTTTGAATTTACTGGAAAAGAATTCCTATTCTTTGATCATCCTGGATGTTCAGATGCCGGGAATGGACGGATTCGAGGTACTTGAAAAGATGCGTAGCAGGAAAGAGACAGAAGATATACCTGTAGTATTGATATCTGCAATCTTTGATTCCGAACAATACATTATTAAAGGCATTGAGAGCGGTGCCATTGACTATATAGCCAAACCGGTTAATATTACTATTCTGTGCAGGAAAGTATCCAACTTCTTAAACTTGTATGAAAAGCAAAAGAAACTTGACAGGCTGGTGCAGGAGCTTGAAATTACCAATGCCCGGCTGAAAGAAAATGAAAAAAAGTTTAAAAAGATCACAGATTCCGCCAACGATGCCATAATATTGCTCAATTCCAATTACCAGATCAGGTTCTGGAACAAAGCTTCAAAAAATTATTTCGGCTATTCAAAGTATGAAATAATTTACGAAGATTTCTTTGAAAGGTTGATTGCCCCTGGTTCACAAGAACCTTTAAGAGAGTATTTTAATTCATTGTTTGAGGAAGATTCCTTATCACAGATCAGTACTATCCGCCTGGCAGGAAAGAAGAAACTGGGTATCGAATTTCCAATTGAATTGTCCCTCGCATATTTTCATACTGCCAACAACGAGATCAATTACACTGTGATTATCAGGGATATTACAAGGAGATTGAAGATGGAGAAAGATGCATTAAAGGCGAAAGAATTGCATGAATCAAACAAACTGATGAAGGATTTTATCGATAGTGTTAGCCATGAATTGCGTACTCCGATGAATGCAGTTCTCGGCATCTCAAACATGTTGCTGGAGTACAATTCGGATAACCTGACAAAAAAACAGTTTGAGGGTCTTGAAATCATTAATCAGAGTGGTTCGCGTTTGCTGGATATGATCAATGACGTACTTGATCTTTCGAGAATAGACTCACAAAAGGAGCAGGTGAGTAATGAGAGGTTTAAGCTTGATAAATTTCTTGCTTCTTTGCATAGCATCATATTGAGCCTGATTGATACCAAAAAAATAAAATTCCATATTCGCAAAAGTACCGGTCTGTCCGAATACATTGTTGCTGACGTAAAGAAGCTCAACCAGATACTGACCAACATTCTTGGAAATTCGGTAAAGTTTACTCATAAAGGATCCATTCACTTGTATATTCATGAAATCGAAAACAAATTGTATTTTGAAATCACAGATACCGGTATTGGAATTGCAGAACAACACCTGACAAGTATTTTTGACAAATTCAAGCAAATAGACAATTCAATTGCCAAGGAATACAAAGGAACAGGTCTTGGGCTGAACATCAGTAAGAAACTTATTGAAATGTTGGGTGGAGAAATAAAGGCTGAAAGTCGGCTAAATGTTGGTACGACCATGAAATTTTATATTCCGTTGACTGAACCTGTTAACCCGGAGAAAAAAACCATAAGAAAGAAAGAAGTAAAAAAATCAAAATCGTTTCAAACGGCTGAAATTAAGGATTTGAGTTCTCCATTGGCCATTGTTATTGATAATAATAAGGAGAATTTGTTTTTGTATACCAGTGTATTGAATTCAAAAGGATTTGAAACGTTAAGCTACAACAACACAAAAGAGGGACTTAAATCTGTACAAAGATATTTACCTGATCTGATCATTCTCAAGTATGAAATGCCCGGAATCCACGGCCATACTTTTATTCAGGAGATAAACAAAGAGAAAGAACTGTGTGAGATACCTGTTCTCTTGATAACAACGGGGAACAATATCAAACAGAAAGGATTGAACAAAGACTCGCGAATCGTATCAGAAGCAACAAAAGAAGATCAATTTTCAAGATTTATTTCAAATACAAGATTTAAAAGCAAGGATCTGCCTGTAGGAGAAAGATTGATCCTTTATGAAAAGGAAAATCATCTGAAAGAATGGATTACGGAAAAGGACAAGTGTTATCAAAATGAATCCTGGGAAAGATCAAAAGTTATTTTGGCCCGTAGAAAAATCAAGAACTTATTGCTTGATGGACTTGATCTTAAGGGTGAAAACTTCAGGCTTTTGAAATGGATGCAACGAAACAATAAGTATTTGCCGGAGAATTTGATTGTGGTATTGCCAGATCAACCATTCGATGTTATCTCGGAGGAAATAACAAACACACCAAACTGTCATAGTCTGGAACTTCAGAAGTTACCTGATCAGGATTCATTTGAAACCGCTTTAAAAGAACTTGTTTCATCCGGAGCTAGAGAATCCAAAACCAAATTATCTGCAAAATGAAAAATCCTGTTGTTCTTATTGTTGATGACGAACATGCCAATCAGTTCCTGATCGAAGGACTTCTGAATGCACACGGATATGAAACCCTGACAGCCAACGATGGAGAAGAATGCCTTGATATTCTTAAAACTAAGCATCCTGATCTCATATTACTTGATATTATGATGCCAAGGATGTCGGGGATAGAAGTATTAAAATCTGTAATAAAATCTGAGGAATTGCAGCATATACCGGTTCTTATGGTTTCAGCCAAAACAACCACGGCTGATATCAAGGAGGCACTTGAAATCGGAGCAATTGATTACATTAAAAAGCCTTTTAATGAACTCGAATTGTTGTCAAGGGTGAAAGTTGGAATACGCCTGAAATTTAAAGAAGATCATTTAAGGGACATGATAAGGCAAAGGGATGATTTTGTAAAGATCATATCTCATGATCTGCGATCTCCTTTTACTGCAATAAATGGTTTTGCCGAACTCCTGTTAAAAGCCGACAATCTTTCTGAAAAACAAAAGGCATCATTGAATTACATCATTGAATCAGTTGAATTCAGCAACGACTATTTTAACAGACTGCTGAGCTGGACAATGCTGGAATCCGAAGATCTGACATTGAATTTGACCAAAAAGAATATTTCAGAAATTGTTGATGGTGTTTTCCGCTTGTTTGATAAGAAAGCCAGAGAAAAACAGATTCAATTGGTAAATGAAGTGGATAAGCTGCTTTCATGTAAGATTGATCTTACTTTCTTTCAGCAGGTTATCGCAAATCTGATCAGCAATGCCATTAAGTTTTCCAATTCAGAAGGAACTGTAAAATGCAGTTCAAAGCAGTTGGATAAAGTTACAGAACTTATTGTATCGGATGATGGCATTGGTATGCCTGAAGAAATAGGACAGGAGGAGTTATTTCAGGATAAGTTTTGCAAATCACGCAGAGGCACCAGGGGCGAGAAGGGAACAGGAATAGGATTGAATATCTGTAAAAAGATTCTTGATGCACATCGTTTTGGAATACGCTATACTCCGGGTAAGAATGGAGGCAGTGATTTCATTATTCGTCTTATTTGATCATTAACAGGACAAATAGGATAATCCATGAAATAAATGTTACTAAAGCCAGACAGATAAAGGCTTTTTTGAATCTGTTCTTTTGCTGGTATAAAGATTTGATCTTTAAAAGATTATTAATTTTAGTAAGTACATTTTCTTTTGCAAATTTGTCTTTTACGATATAGTCAAAAGCACCACCTTTTATTGCATCTACTGCTATTTCAATACTACTTTGTCCTGATAAAAAGATAAATTCCGCATTGTGATTCTGGGGAATAACTTTTTCAAGTACTTCAAGGCCATTCATTCCCGGCAAATCAAAATCCTGAATAATGATTGTTTCCTCATTACGATCAAGAACATCCAACATTTCTTCGCCTGTAAAAAAGCCTTTCACATTTTTAAAATTGTGCAATTCCAAAAACTGGCATAAAAGATGATTCATAGGTGAATCATCTTCCACAATGTAGATTTTCGGTTGTCTTTTTTTTCCCATGTGTTTGTTTTTAATGTGACTAAGATGGGGTTTTATAAAACTTTATGAAAATACAGGCAATCCGGATTAAAAAATCAAAACATTAACGCAATTCAAAATTCTTTCCGAGGTATACTTTACGAACTTGTTCATCTTCGGCCAGATCATGAGCAGTACCTGATTTAAGTATGTCACCTTCAAACAAAAGGTAAGCCCTGTCTGTAATGGAAAGTGTTTCATGAACATTATGATCGGTAATCAGAATGCCGATATTCTTATCTTTTAACTTTGATACTATTTCCTGTATGTCTTCAACAGCAATAGGGTCAACTCCGGCGAATGGTTCATCCAGAAGAATAAATTTCGGGTCGATTGCAAGAGCCCGGGCAATTTCCGTACGTCTGCGCTCTCCTCCCGATAACTGAATTCCTAGGCTCCTTCTTATTTTTTGCAGGCCAAACTCATTCAATAGAGCTTCCACACGGTCTTTCTGTTCTTCATTAGACAGATCCGACATTTCAAGTACGGCTTTTAGATTATCTTCCACACTAAGTTTTCTGAAAACCGAAGCTTCCTGTGCAAGATACCCTATCCCTTTTTGAGCACGTTTGTAAACGGGTTCCCGCGTTATTTCTTCATCATCCAAAAAAATTTTCCCGTTATTCGGAGTAATTAAACCTACAATCATGTAAAAAGATGTAGTTTTACCGGCACCGTTAGGTCCAAGCAATCCCACAATTTCACCTTGTTCAACATCAAAAGAGACTCCTTTAACTACCGTTCGGCTTCTGTATTTTTTAGTCAGGTTTTCTGTTCTGAGTTTCATGCATATGTGAATTGAAGTATCAAATGTAAAAAAGTTTATCATAAGATTATTGCTAATCAACAATTGTACCAGCAATAAAACCTAAAAAGTCAGCTGCATAGTTGCTCTTAAACCAAAGATCTGGATATTATCATGATTTAGATATGACAACCTCCACATCGCATCGATTCTAAACAGTTGCAATATATTCTCAATTCCAATGCTAACTTCAGAATATGGTTTTTCAAGATATGTTAAACCTTCCGGAAACTCCATGATATTGCGATTATTCTCACTCAGGCTTCCAAGCAATAATTTTCCTGTTACCACTTCACGCAGTTTTAGCCAACGCAACAAAGGGACCCGGTTAAAGAAAAATCCCTGGAAATGGTGCTCAGCAGAAAAGACCAGATACTCGTCACTGACAAATTCATAATAGTTCATCATATTGAATGCAAGAGGATCGTATGCATAGGTTTCATTTCCTGCATGAAGCTCAAGCAAGGGATAGGGTAATTCTCCAAATATTTTACCACCGGTAATATGATATCGTAAGTATCCCACAGGATTTACTTCAACTTTATCTGTTATTTTCAGAACAACCTTAAAGTACTCGTATTCACTGTCAAAAAAGCCTTTTGTGCTATAGGTCAGATGCAAATCAAGCATGGGATATTTTGATCCTATGCTTTTTCTGTCAAATTTGCCCAGCAGGAACTTCTCTCTATAGGCAAAATGAGTACTTAACGTGATATCTGCAGAAGTTAATTTATTTAATGGTATTACATTTGATTCACCTTCAATGATATGAAAAGGGACATATTCAGTTGGATAGATAGTCTGGTATTTAATAGAGATCGTATTGGAAAAGCCCTGGAACCATTCACGTTCAAAATAACCATTAAACTGATCTACCATAGTTAACTTGTAATTGGGTTGTCTTCTCAGGATTGAGGCAAAAAAATTATCATCAAGGAAAGCATTTTCACTTTTGCCCAGTTGCCGGATATCATGATAATAAACAATTCCTGTACTGATCCTTGGATTTTTATCAAACAAATATTCTGTTCCAACTCCATATTTAAATCGTTCATCGCGTGTTCCATAAGCAATATGGCCACTAAATCGTATCTTGGTACTGAAATTATTACTTGTTCTTCCTCCAAATCTGAACCGGTGTCCTTCAATAGGATTATGGCTGTAAATAGTATAGTATGGGCCTAATTCGACCGGTCCCCATACAAGATAATAGTCCACCAGCATTTCTATCAATCCGTAAATCCTTTTGTATGCAGGCACCTCCATGACTGAATCCACCATTTCATAAATATCAT
>CAZWFM010000122.1:0-6196 GCA_964633185.1 uncultured Bacteroidales bacterium
TCACAATAACATCATCCAGTATTAATCCGAAAAAAAGTATTAAAACACCTATGAATGTAATTCTCATGGTAAACCAGAGTTCTGCTAACCTTGATTTTCTATAAACTTCCCTGTAATAACCCGAAGCATAATATAGTAATAACCAAAACAGGGGTATCAAGATCAATCCGAGATAGAATCTTGTTCCAAATTCAATGGGTATTGAATATCCAAACTTTAGAGGTTCTATATAAAGTTTCCTGTAAATGTAAAAACAAGCCCAAGCCAGAGAGGCTGATAAAAGATCAGAAATAATGTACTTGAATAGTTGTAAATTTCGATTCATGTCAGGCGAGAAATTCTTCCTTAAAATCAAAACAAATATAGAAATAATGTTATACTCTTACTTCAATATTTAATGAATTCCGTTTTTTCATATTTTATCTAAATTATATGATTAAGATTCGTTTATTTTACAGGATTTTCTGAATATGATTTAATACCGATGGAGGATAGCTATCTACATAAAGGATTACGTAAAAAACTAGTAGATGGAATCAAACATAAAGGGATCAATGATCAAAAAGTTCTTGATGCCATAAATCGGGTGCCAAGGCATTTGTTTATGGATAGCAGCTTTGTTCATTTTGCTTATAAAGATCAGGCCTTCCCAATTGCTGCCAATCAAACCATTTCTCAGCCCTTCACGGTTGCATTTCAAACTCAGTTATTAAACATTCAGAAAGGGGATAAAGTCCTTGAGGTAGGCACAGGCTCAGGCTATCAAGCTGCTGTACTTATTGCAATGGGGGCCAAAGTATATACTATTGAACGGTTTAAAGTATTAAAGATGAAAGCACAGAATCTTTTGCCCAAATTTGGCTATCGCCCACATTTCTTTTATGGCGATGGATATGAAGGATTACCAACTTATGCTCCATTTGATAAAATTATTATTACTGCAGCCACATCAGAAATACCAAAAAAACTTATGGAACAGTTGAAAATTCATGGAAAGATGGTTCTGCCCTTAGGTGATAAAACTTCACAAACTATGACATTAATTGAAAAAAATTCAGAACATGATTACAATATAACTGAACATGGCTCATTTGTATTTGTTCCCATGTTAAAAGGAAAAGTATAATAACAATAGATCAAAGAGAATGATTACAATTAAAAGCTTCGTTTTCAATTCCTTTCAGGAAAATACATACGTTCTGTCAAATGCTGCAAATGACTGTATTATAATTGACCCCGGAATCAGTTCAAAATCAGAAGAGAAAGAATGTATTGATTACATTACGAATAACGGACTGAATCCGAAAGCTATTTACAACACTCATTGCCATGTTGATCATGTGCTTGGTTGTCAGCGGATTATAAATATTTATAACATTCCGTTCTATGCTCATGAGTCAGAAAAGATATTAATTGAAGAAGCTCCGACTTTTGCAGAGTTTTTTGGTATACGTATTGATCAACCTCCATTTCCGGATAGTACCATATCGGAAAATGATACAATAATTTTCGGAGAATCAGAACTAATAATTTATCATATTCCCGGACATTCACCAGGAAGCCTTGTTTTTTATAATAAAGAAAATCACTTGCTAATAACAGGTGATGTATTATTCAGAGGAAGTATTGGCAGAACAGATCTTCCGGGAGGCAATTACAATCAGCTTGTTCAGGGCATCAAAACAAAACTTTTGACACTGCCACGCGAAACTATTGTGTATCCGGGACATGGACCAACTTCTACTATTGGAAATGAATATGATACAAATCCTTTTTTATTATGAACGCAATTGGCTATCTTAAGAATGATTGAATAAAAAAATTAAACTATGTCAGCTGATAAATTCATGAACCGCCATATTGGCCCCAGGAAAGATGAGATTCCAGAAATGCTATTAAAAATTGGTGTTAATAGTCTTGATGAACTTATTGATAAAACCGTACCTTCAAATATACGCCTGAAAAATCCTCTCGATCTTCCTGATGGAATGTCAGAATACGAATATTTTAAAAAGATCAAGTGTATTGCATCAAAAAATAAAATGTATAAGTCATATATTGGTACGGGGTATTACAATACAATTTTCCCTGCGGTTATTCAGAGAAACATTCTTGAAAATCCCAGCTGGTATACATCATACACTCCCTATCAGGCAGAAATATCTCAGGGCAGACTTGAAGCATTGCTGAATTTTCAAACAGTAATAGCTGATTTGACCTCTATGGAAATCGCTAATGCATCATTATTGGATGAAGCAACTGCTGCAGCGGAAGCCATGACAATGTTATTCAACTCCAGAACCAAACAACAGGGAGAACAAAAAAAAATGAAATTCTTTGTAGATTCAGATGTTTTTCCTCAAACCATGGAAGTATTACAAACCCGTGCAGAACCTTTTGGAATAGAACTGGTAGTTGACTCCTTTGATAATATTCAGCTGGATCATGCATTCTTTGGAATATTTTTTTCATATCCATCCGGAAATGGAGAAATTAAAAATTACTCCGAGATTATTAATAAAGCTCATTCCCTGGATTGTGGTGTATCTGTATCCGCTGATCTTTTAAGCTTAGCAATTTTAACTCCTCCCGGAGAATGGGGAGCAGATGTTGTAGTTGGTTCAGCTCAGCGTTTTGGTCTGCCTATGGGATTTGGCGGCCCTCATGCAGCATTTTTTGCAACAAAAGAAAAATACAAAAGGTTTCTTCCCGGAAGAATCATAGGAGTATCAAAGGACAAGCATGAGAGGATCGCTCTGCGTATGGCTCTTCAAACGCGTGAACAGCATATTAAAAGAGAAAAAGCCACCTCAAATATTTGTACTGCCCAGGCTCTGTTAGCTACTATGGCAGGAATGTATGCTGTGTACCATGGTGCCGAAGGACTTGAAAGAATAGCTTTACACTGCCATCAGACTGCCGGCACCTTAGAAAAGATATTAATACAATTGGGGTACAGACAATTGAATAAAGACTTTTTCGATACTCTAAAAGTACAACTGCCAGAAAATATTTCTCAACGCAATATTCAGATTCAGGCATTGGAAAGAAAAATAAACCTGAAGTATTTTAACGACAATTCAATTGGTATTAGTATAGATGAAACAACAGGGCTGGAAGATCTTAACAAACTGATAGAAGTTTTTGCATCTGCCATGAAGAAACCTTTTACAGAAATAAAACAGATTGAAAATAAAATTCATTTTCAATCAAATTTCAGAAGAAAAAGTCCATTCCTGACATCAGAAATATTCTCAAAGTACCACTCAGAAACTGAAATGATGCGATACATTAAAAATCTTGAGCACAAAGATCTTTCTCTCACAGATTCAATGATATCATTAGGGTCATGTACAATGAAACTAAATGCTGCGATTGAGCTTTTACCGCTTAGCTGGCCTGAATTTGGCGAAATTCATCCATTTTCTCCTACCGATCAGACTGAGGGGTATCAGCAGCTATTTCATGAGTTAGGAGAAATTTTGAAAGAAATTACAGGCTTTAAAGCAATTTCATTTCAACCAAACTCAGGTGCTGCAGGTGAATATGCTGGTTTGATGGTGGTTAGAGAATTTCACAGACAAAATGGAAACTCACACAGAAATATCGTATTAATTCCAACATCAGCACATGGAACAAACCCAGCCAGTGCTACAATGGCCGGAATGAAAGTTGTAATGGTCCAGTGTGATGAAAAGGGAAATATTGAAATTGATGATTTAAAGACCAAAGCAGAATCAAATGCTGAAAATCTTGGTGCATTTATGGTAACCTACCCTTCAACGCATGGAGTATTTGAAGAGAAAATTAAAGAGATGACTGACATAATTCATCACTATGGAGGATTGGTATATATGGACGGAGCTAATATGAATGCTCAGGTTGGATTAACAAATCCTGCTCTGATCGGAGCCGATGTTTGTCATCTTAATCTGCATAAAACTTTTGCAATTCCTCATGGAGGTGGTGGACCTGGCGCAGGACCAATATGTGTCGCAGACCATCTTGTCGAGTTTCTGCCAAACCACCCTATAGTGGAAACAGGAGGAACAAAAGGAATAAAATGCATTTCTTCTGCACCATGGGGTAGTGCAAGTATTCTTACAATTTCACATGCTTTTTGTAATTTGCTGGGTGCTGAAGGATTAACTTATTGCAGCAAAATAGCAATTCTCAATGCGAATTATCTTGGTGCTTGCTTAGATGATGCTTTCAGAGTCTTATACAAAGGAAAGAATAATTTTGTTGCACATGAACTAATACTTGATTGTCGTCACTTTAAAAAAGATGCAAACATAACCGAAGCGGATATTGCAAAGCGTTTAATGGATTATGGATTTCATGCTCCGACATTATCCTTTCCGGTGCATGGTACACTTATGGTTGAGCCTACTGAAAGTGAATCCAAAAATGAACTTGATCGATTTATTAAGGTCATGTTGGCTATTCATTCTGAAATTATGGAAATCTCTGAAAATTATAATCAGGACAATGTATTAATCAACGCGCCACACTGTATGAATGAATTGTGCAGTGATAGTTGGGATCATCACTATAGTAGAGAAAAAGCTGCATTTCCAATGAACTATTTGCATACAAATAAATATTGGCCTCCGGTTTCAAGAATTGATGATGCATTTGGAGACAGAAATTTAGTGTGCACTTGTGAACTCCTATCGAATTAATTCATTGATTTATTAATTTTAAAATTATCCTTTTTAGGGTTACTATTGTAACAAAAACAGAATATACAGTTGTATCAAAAAACATTATACTCGGATAAAGAGTTATTAGAAGGTATTGCTAATAGTGATACAAAAGTTTTAGAGTACTTATATAAAGAATGTTTTAAGACGATTAGGCATCTTGTTGTTTCTAACAATGGAGATGTTGAAGATGCTAAAGATATTTTTCAGGAAAGTATTATAGTACTCTTAAGAAAAGTCAGAGAAAAAGATTTCCGGCTTACCAGTTCTTTACCTACATTTTTATACTCTATTGCACATTTGATGTGGCTTAAGGAACTAAATTCAAGAAATAAACAAGCAGTACCTGTTAAAACAACTGACCAGTATACGGATGAGGAATTACAATTAATTGATGTAATTGACAGGAATGAAAGATTAAAACTTTATCGGGAAAAATTTGAGGAATTAAGTGAAAATTGTAAGAAAGTACTACGAATGTTTTTGAATAATATCCCCATTAAAGAAATTACAAAAATTATGGGATATAGTTCAGATCAGCATACAAAAAACAGACGGTTTCGATGCAAAAAGTCATTGGTTTTAAAAATTAAGAACAGCAGCAAATATAAAGAGTTAAGCAATGAAACACACCAGAACGATAGAAACTTACCTAGATGGTAAAATGAATAAAAAAGAAAGCGAAGAGATAAGGGTGTTGATAAATAAAAATGAAGAATTCTCTGCTAAAGTGAATTTGCATAAAGATATTAATGAGTCTATCAAAGATGATCAAATCTTTGAATTACGCAACAATATGATTACATTGCTAAACAAAAAAGATACCAGGAGACCATCAGGAGAGAAAGCAGATTTGATGAAATATTTTAAGTACCCTGTAGCTGCTGCCATACTTGTATTAATTGGTTTTAGCCTTTTTCAAATCCTTTCATTGAAATCTCCGCAAGAAATTTTCCATTTGTATTATAATCCATATCAAACTGATTTCACAACACGCTCGGTCATAAATTCCACGGATAAAATTCAGTTATCATATATACTTTATCAGGAAGGAAATTATGAAGTTTCTTTCGAAATCTTAAACAACTATCTCAAAAAAAATGTTACTGATCAGGCTGCCAGATTTTACTACTCAATGAATGCAATTGAACTTGATAAGAATGATCTGGCTATTTCAGAATTGTCAACCATTATAGAAGATTCATTTACTCCCTATTCTTTGCATGCAAGATGGTATCTCGCCATGGTCTGCCTAAAAACCGGTGACGTTGAAAAAGCAAAAAAACATTTGAGAATTCTATCTGAAGAAGATACTATTTATAGTAAGAGAGCAAATACTATACTCAAAAAATTAAGACTTTAGCTTTTGCTTTATCCACAATACCCCAAACACTAAAATTAGTATTGAGAAAATAATAAACCATTTTCTGTTCCCATAGGTATAAGAAATTGGATTACCAATTGCTACATATCCTGCCCAGTAAAATGGA
>CAZWFM010000123.1:0-6193 GCA_964633185.1 uncultured Bacteroidales bacterium
TTTTTCACATTTATCAGGCAAACCATCGTACCAACCGATGTATTCATTGAAAGCTACTACATCCACGATAACTGCCAGCGGATCCTCAACAACTGCAAGACTATCATTTTTATAGTGTTTTTCCATTGCCGCACTTAATAATCTTGTATTATCGAGCGAACGTGCGTGTTTTGCAAGACGTATCAGAAATTTTGTGCGTGGCTCATTTACCGGGGTTTCGTTTGCCAGTGACCAGATAATCACATTGGCCCTGTTTCTGTCGCGAAGAATATTTTCTGTCAGCTGATTTTTTGCATTCTGAAAAGTCTCTTCATTGTGCCAGTCAATTGTCCAGTAAACAGGAATTTCAGACCAAACCATAATTCCCATTTTCTCAGCCTGGCGTATCATATCTTCATTGTGAGGATAATGAGCCAATCGAATAAAATTACAGCCAATTTCTTTTGCCCAGCTTAGCAATTGTTCTGCTTCACTGGGTTCGTTTACTCTGCCTCCCCCTGTAACAGCATATTCTTCATGAATTGAAATACCCCTTAAAAAAACAGGTTTTTGATTTATAAATATTTGTTTGCCTTTAACAGAAACTGTTCTGAATCCTATTGAATCAATCAAAGTATCGTCTCCATATGTAATTTCGATCCTGTATAATTTGGGATGTTCCGGCGACCATAATACAACTTCCTTTGCATGGAATGAGAATGCATTGGTATTTGCTGAATTGACTTTTTCCCGAATACTCAGTTCAGGAATATGAATTGTTATTTTTTTCTCACCGGCATTCCCATCCGGATAGATTTTCCCTGTTATTTTCTTAGTGTCCGAAGATTCAAGACAAATGAAATAATCTTTGATAAATGATTTGGGCACAACGATAAGTTTTACATCACGGGTTATACCTCCATAATTCCACCAATCCGTATTTAAGGTCGGCACGGCTTCTTTAGCCCGTTTATTGTCAACCTTTACTACAAGTGAGTTTCCAGTCTCTTTTAAAAGATTTGTGATCTCAAAATAGAAAGGGGTAAATCCACCAATATGAAAACCCAGTTTTTGAGCATTCAGATACACATCTGCTTTGTAATTTACAGCTCCAAAACAGAGAAATACCCTTTGTCCGTTTTCAATTTGTGGAGCGTCAAATGTTTTTCTGTACCATATTGTACCTTCGTAATAATAGTATTTGGGATCTTGTGTGTTCCAGTCACCGGGAACATGAAGAGTTGGCGAGCTATCAAAATTGTATTCTATAAGATCACCAGGACCCTCGGTTTTTTTATCCCCGTAGTATCCGATTGACCATGGATCATCCAATTGATCAAAAGGTTCGTAGCGATAATTATAATAACCGTTTTCATAGGGATCAACGATAATATTCCAGTTCCCGTTTAATGAGATGCTATTTCGATAATACGTATGCAATGGTTCTATCGCGTTAAGAGATAGAGCCAATAATAATAAGGGGAATAATATATAGCTGTATCTTGAATTCACGGAATCAAATTTTTATTTTCAACATTCTGTGGTATTTTTTTAATGATTCTACCATATTGGATTGCGGGTGTATAAAGTTTATAATGCCTTTTGATTTCAATTCTTTCATGCAATCCGGAGCGCCCGCAACAACAAGTACGGCTTTTTCCTGCACAAGGTCCTTAATAGCCGGCACCAGACTGGAATATTCTTCATCGCTGCTGCAAATTACAATAATATCGGCCTTTGATTCAACAGCAAAAGAAACACCTTCTTCAATACATAAAAATCCAGGATTGTCAATCACTTTGTATCCGCCACAAGCAAAAAAATTGCATGAAAAACCAGCTCTCGCTCTTCGCATTGTTTGATTGCCATAAGTAAACATAAATACAACAGGTTGTCCTTCAGGACGCTTTTCGGCAGCAAAACGTATTTGCTCAATATCAACAGATCCACGATGCCTCTGAATGGGTGTAACTTCAACTTTTTCTTCATTGGTAGGAGGGAATACAATATCTGCAACAATTTCATCTTTGACAGATTCATTGAAATTCGGATACCTGTTTATACCAAGCAAGACTTCTTTCCCCGAAGCAACAGAATTTTTACGATTTTGAGATGCAAATGAAATATCAGATTGAATCAGACCTTTTTTCAGTGCTTTAAGATAACCTCCCTGTTCTTCTACCCGGAGAAATACCTCCCATGCTCTATGAATAATTGAGTCGGTTAAAGTTTCAATATAATATGAACCTGCAGAAGGGTCAGCAATATTTCCCAGGTATGCTTCTTCGTGAAGAACAATCTGTATGTTTCTTGCGACTCTCTCCGAAAATTCTGTTTCAGGTTTGTATGCACTATTAAATGGTCTTACAACGAGTGAATCAGTACCGCCGATTATGGCAGCCATGGATTCTGTTGTAGCGCGTAAAACATTAGTATATGGATCGTATATTGCTTGATTCCATCCGGAAGTCACTGAGTGGATATTCACCTTTTTAGAAGCTTCTTCCTTCACTTTATATGCTTCTGCTAATCTGGCATATAAAAAACGTGCAGCCCTTATTTTGGCAATTTCCATAAAATAATTAGTTCCAACGCCAAGATTGAATTGCATGCAATGACATACTATGGAAGGATCTATGCCGGCATCTGTCATGTTAGAAAGATAATCACTTGCTATTGCCAGACTGTAGCCCAGTTCCTGAACGACTGAAGCTCCTGCATTATTAAAAAAATGGCCGTTGATTCCAATGATCCTATAGTTGGGAAAATTTTCACAGGTAAAATGTATCATTTCCATGAGGGAATGAAAATCGGAATCTTCATTACGGTAATAATTACCATGTATGGTCAGATGACCTAAGGGATCAAAATCGACAGAACCGGATATTTTATTCCGATCAATTTTTCCGGCTTCGATTTTACGGTCAAGGTATTTTAAAATATATGGAGCATGCAGGCCACAAATGAAATTTAGTTGAATGCAATCAAGCTGTATGTCTTTCAATAACAAAGAAAAGTCATCCTGGCTATTAAAAAGCGATCCGGTTGTATCAGAATTAAAAATAAAACCAAGAGAAGTTATACCTCTTCTCACTATATACAATGCTTTCTGATTAGCATTTTTAATGTCATCAACAACAATATCCTGGCGAATTTCCCACGTATTTGATGTCTTTTTATTTCCTCTTACGTAGGGATATTCACCCGGTAGTGTTTCCAGATATTCTTTACCTTTCAGGCTCTCCTCTGTGTAGTATGGATTTACCGGGAATCCCTCCGAAGTATTCCAGACCAGTCTTTTTTCATAGTTGGTTTCATTGAAATCCTCTTTAATCTTTTCGTCCCACTGTTCTTTTGTAACAGGGTCAAAATCTTTGAATAATTTTTCTTTTTTCACAGGATTATTTTGCTGATTTTATGAATCAGAGGCGATATACAATTCCGATTCCCAAATTTACTGATTGTATTTTTAATGACTGATCTCTTTCTTCAATGTTAGAATTTCCATCACCATCCAAATCAAATTCTTCCCTGACTGTTCCCTTTGAATTCGATTGAAAATAGCTGGAAAATATTCGCAGAGAGTAACTTTCATTTAAATGATATCTTAATGCAATGCCAAGGTCGATAGCATAATTAACAGATTGAACAGAGAAATATCTGGAATAAGATACATCATCAAGAATTGCAGTTATTCTCATTTCAGGAGGCATAATAAAATTTATCCCTACGAGGGTAAATGCATCAAGACTTATGTTTGGTAAGGGAAGAGAAAAATAAGGACCAATTACCAGATTTACCTGTTTCCATATACCGATTCCAAGTAGTGCAGTCTCAACCGGAAAATCATCCGGTATTTCTTCTCTCAGGAATGTTCTCACAGCATTGTCGTCTATTGTATTTGAAGTAAACCTGATGTTACCTCCAAAGCCAATATTGTCGGTAATAAAATAAGCACCGGAGTATTCACCTCCAAATCCGCTTAAAGCAAATCCATCCGTTGTAAGATTATTGGTTGAAGAAAAATTACCGAGAGGGAGGTTACCCACAAAACAGAGAGACATAAAATTTTCCTGTGCGGATAGAAAGAATGAAATCAATGTAAACAGAAATACCAGAGTACTTTTCATAATTTCAAATCAATCGAGTGAACCAGTCATTTTCGAAGGAACAACCCATGCATCAAATTCTTCCGCGGTTAGCAGTTTCAATTCTAATGCGGCTTCCTTGAGTGTTTTGCCTTCTTTATGAGCTTTTTTAGCGATTTTTGCGGCATTTTCGTATCCAATGTGAGTATTTAAAGCAGTGACCAGCATGAGAGAATTCTGGAGGTGAGATTCAATGCGGACATGATTTGGTTCAATACCGACAGCACAGTTATTGGTGAAAGCTTTGCAGGCGTCACCAAGCAAGGTTGCAGATTGCAGGAAATTGGCTATCATCAAAGGTTTGAAAACATTCAGTTCAAAGTGGCCATTCATTCCTCCGATAGCAATTGAAGTATCATTGCCAATCACCTGGGCACATACCATAGTGAGAGCTTCAACCTGTGTCGGGTTAACTTTTCCCGGCATGATGGATGAACCCGGTTCGTTTTCAGGTATTTTGATTTCACCAATACCTGAACGTGGGCCTGAAGCGAGGGTACGAATATCATTGGCTATTTTCATTAAACTGATTGCAAGCTGTTTTAATGCGCCATGAGTTTCAACAATGGCATCATGCGCGGCAAGAGATTCAAATTTATTGCTGGCTGAAACAAATGGGAATCCTGTTAGTCGGGCAATTTGTCCGGCTACTTCCTGAGAGTAATCCTTAGGAGTATTTAAACCTGTGCCAACAGCTGTACCGCCCAGGGCAAGTTCTGAGAGGTGGGCAAGAGTATTTTTCAAAGCGATCAGCCCATGATCAATCTGTGATACATACCCCGAAAATTCCTGTCCCAGGGTAAGAGGTGTTGCATCCATCCAATGTGTACGCCCAATTTTCACTACATTTTTCATTGCTTCAGATTTCTTTTTCAGAGTATCTCTGAGCGATTCAATTCCAGGTATAGTGTTTTTAACAATTTTACTATAAGCTGCAATATGCATTGCAGTGGGAAAAGTATCATTAGACGACTGTGATTTATTCACATCATCATTGGGATGAATATAGCGATCTCCTTGTCCGAGTTTTCCGCTACTAAGAACATGTGCCCGGTTAGCAATTACTTCATTGGCATTCATATTGGATTGTGTACCCGATCCGGTTTGCCAGATCACCAAGGGGAACTGATCATCAAGTTCACCGGCTGTAATTTCATCACATACTTTACATATAAGTTCCATTTTTTCTTTAGACAATACGTCGAGTTTGTGGTTGGTAATAGCTGCTGCTTTTTTTAAATATCCAAAAGCATGAATAATTTCGATTGGCATGGAAGCCGGCGGGCCAATGGGGAAATTCATTACCGAGCGCTGGGTTTGTGCTCCCCAGTATTTATCTGCAGGTACCTTAACCTCACCCATTGTATCGTGTTCTGTTCTGTATTCCATAGTTAAAAATTTATTTTCAATTCAATGCCAAAGATACTAAGTAATGACAGAAAATGGGGAAGCAATTATTTTAATAAGCGATCAATATTGTCCGGAGGATCTCCCAGTAAAGCTTTATGTTTTGCAATTACGATGGGTCTCTGCAGCAATTTTGGATTTTCACAAATAATATCAATCCACTCTTCATCAGTGAATGCCCGACCTTTCAGTTGCTTTTTAAAAACTTCCTCCTGTTTTCTGATCAGGTTAAGTGGTTTCAGATTTGTTTTTAACAGGATCTCTTTCAGATCACTTTTTTTTAATCCGTTTTTCAGGTAATCAATAATTTCAAAATCAGAAGTTTTTGATTTAAGATATTCCAATCCTGATCGACTTTTACGGCATCGAGGATTGTGATAAATTTTTAATATGGGCATGTATTATGTTCTTCCAAATTCCATTAAAAAAGCTTTGATAAAATCATTTAAATCACCATCAAGAACAGCTTGTGTATTGCCTGTTTCATGGTTAGTGCGTAAATCCTTGACAAGTTTATATGGATGCAATACATAGTTTCTTATTTGAGAGCCCCATTCTATCTTCTTCTTTTGTCCTTCAATTTCAGCTTGTTTTTCCATTCGTTTGCGAAGCTCTATCTCATACAAATGAGAACGCAGTATTCGCATTGCGTTTTCTCT
>CAZWFM010000124.1:0-6175 GCA_964633185.1 uncultured Bacteroidales bacterium
TCTTCATTTGTTCTTTCTTAATAAGATTTGGGTTAAGGTATTCAAATAATTATGCACAAGGTGTTGTGGTATGAAAAGTTGCCGATTTCGAAGCGATTTCCTATCAAGGTACAAGAAAGTTGAAGCGTGATACAATCCTTGAATAACCCACTATCACGGCAATTTTTTATAGCACATGTGCTTATTGCACAACTCAATAAAATGTTCATAATGGCAAGATACAAAAATTGATTGCAAGGGGATAACAATGTACCTTTGAAAATCAAAACCCATGGTAAGAAAAAAGGTCCACCTGATTCACAAGATCTACAAGCCCGCTACCTGAGCAGCAAGACCTATTACTCACCGATAGACCCTGTATTTTGTACCCTGATCAACTTTCCGGGAATGCGCAAGATCAATACACAGTAATGTTGATGGTTGCCATTGCAGATTAAAACACTATGGATAATTTTGTATCTGTAAAATCTTTAGCAATCATTCTGTAGAAGTATAATCCCGGATCAAAATTTCCTGATACTTCCACCCGATGCAATCCTGAGTTGTAATAACCGGAATATTGTTCAACTACCTTACCCTGCATATCGATAAATTCAATACTGACTTCACCGTCTGCAGGAATAGTGAACTCAATACGAGTTGTTCTTTTGAATGGATTTGGATAATTCTGTCCCAAATTGTATTGAGACTGATTTGCACGGATTATGGCTGTTGGTTCTTCGCCCTTAATAGTTTTAAACTGCCATATTTCAGACCAGTCGCTGCTTGCACATTCTTCTGAAGCTGAAACACGCCAAAAATATGTGGTATTATGTTCTAAGCCAGATGCCCCGAAATGCGAGTCGCTGATTCCGGTTTCATTCAAATATACCGGACTGAATTCTATATTATCAGCAATTTGTAAATGATAGCTTGTGGCACCGGCAACCTCGTTCCATATAAACGAAAGTGATGTATTAAGGTCTTCACTCAGGTCAACAGGCCCCATTAATTCCGGTTTATCGAGACCTGTCTGACCCGTTGTGAAACTTCTTGGATCCGACCACTCACTCAGGGTAGAGCATTCGTTCAGGGCGATAATCCTCCAGTAGTAAGTGGTTTCAGGTTTCAGGTCCGACAAGGTAACATAGTTTGTATACACACCTCCCCAATAGGTTATCTCGGTGAAGGTCGCATCCGGTGTTGCATGATATACATATGCGGCTGCTTCATCGATATCACTCCAGTTCAGAGTGATGCTGAGCGGCTGGCAGCCGTCTCCATCAGCAGGTGAATACAATTCGGGAGTTCCGGGGGCCGACTGGACGGTAGTAAATGACCAGGTGTCTGACCAGGAACCCTGTCCATCGGAATTTGAGCCCTGAACACGCCAGAAGTATGTTGTACTTAAATCCAGATCTTCAACAAGCAATTCGGTTCCATGAACTCCTATTTCATTAACAATTGGACTGGTGAAATCATTATCATCGTCTACCTGAACATAATAATAGTCTGCATAGTTGGCCTCAGACCAGTGAAGCGTAAAATCGGTTTCTGCACAGGTATATCCATCCACCGGATTTGTAAGTTCAGGTATAGCCGGTGTCCGGTATTGCCAGTAAGGGGTCAGGCAATATCTGTTGTCAGTTTCATCCGATTCTTCAATATCACCGGAATTATCAATCCATATACAAACATCGTGATAACCATGAGAAATTCTTCCCGAAAAATCGCTTTCAGTAAAATACTCACCTGCCGACATTCCATCGGTAATTTCATAAGTCGCCATTACCCCTGCATCTATTGTATAACTTATTCTGAAAGATTCTGTGATTTCCTGATCCTGTAATAAAAAGGAAAAATCGAAATATGTGATAAAGTCTGCATACAAAACAGGTCCCTGTGTATGGGTTCCCGAAACAGAAGATACCACTATTGGTGCACTCCAGCCGGAAGGAGCAACCAAGGCAGTGAGGTTGGGTTTGGGGTTTTCCCAGTATATGCGAAGGTAGCAGGCTACCAGCTTTCCTGAATAACTTGCCAGATTATCTTCAACATAAAAACTCCAGATAGTTTTAACAGGGTCGCCATAAAATGCATCGGTTTCCCTGAAATTCAGAAGGATATCCGAATCATTTTCGGTGTCATCATCATAATTGCCATCTTTTCCATTAGCCGCTCCCAGGTTATCGTAAACTTTCAGAAATTTGCCTGTTCCTCCGCGTGAGAGATTATCCAGCCATATTTCATAATCACCGCACCAGAATGTGCTTTCGTCGCCGTTATCATCGATCCATACGTAATATTCAACCGTGGTTACATAGGCATCATCAGGTATATCATCAGTTACCAGGCTGGTCCATAAATAATTGTCCAGATCTCCGATGGGATGATTTATTGGACCAGACCCAAACTGAACATATCCCGATTCATGTGCTTTTTCTGCAATTTCAAATACCGGAAGATCTTCATTATTATCTTCAAGGGTAGATTCCTGGCCAAATGTAATGATAAATAAAAGCGTTCCGAACAGAACAGCCAGCTTTTTTATTTTAAATGCATATGATTTCATTTGATGTATGTATATAGGTTATGATCTCTATTCATTATTTCGCGCTTTTTATTGTCTGTCATCTTTTAACCAACTTCATAATCCTTTCCATAGAATTTGTTTTTACTCTCAAAAAATAAATACCTTCCGGCAGATTTTCTGTATTGATTGCTGTGTAACCAAAAATTCTTTCGCTGAAGATCATTTTTCCATGGATTGAAAAAAGAGCGATTTGTATTTCATCTTCTAAACAGCCCGGGAAATCTATGTTAACCTCACTCTGAAATGGATTTGGAAATATTTTCAGGCCAAATTCCGCAAAATATTCAGGAGTTGCAGTCTCTGTAAGATCATTTACGTAAATGGTGAATGTTTTCTCAAAAGTCTTTAAATCTTCATCGGTTACTCTCAGGTATATATGATATTCCTGCTGCGTTTCATAATCGGGCGATTCCCCGATAATAAGATCGGTGCCGATGATCGAAAAAACGTCGTTATCGGCATCGATGCTTCCATCACCTTCAATCAGTTCGTAAGTATGACCGGCTTCCTGATCGGGATCTGTTGTGGAAAGCGAACCAACAGTAGTACCCGCTGCCGAGTTCTCATCAATCGAAAACGGGTCGAGAACGATATTCGATGGGGCATCAATCATTAGCAGTATTGAATCGGTATATAATAAAAGTTCAGGGAAATCGGAATTTTTCATTATGCAGTAGTAATATCCCTGGTCAGAATTGCTTGCATTTTCAATACTGAAAACGGGCGAGGTTATAAACTCTGTAATCTCTGCACCATCTTTTCTCCACCGGTATTCATTATTGGTGGCTTCAGTTTCAGCAACAGATAGTTCAGTAATGTCCAGATCGATATTTTCATCTGAACTTAAGTCTAATCTTATTACATCGCATTTCACCGATCTTTGAGGAGAATAATCGAAGTATTCAATAGTATTTCCTGTCATCGGTTCCAGGTCATAAAAAGTATACCGATTGTTTTCAATGTATAAGTATGATAATGAAGGAATGCTTCCTAACTCTTCCGGTACAGAACCCGTAAGCTGGTTATTGTACAGGAATAAGAGCACAAGGTTATCAAGGTTTCCGATCTCTGCAGGCAGTGTTCCGCTGAGTTGATTCTCATACATCCGGACATATTCCAAATTAGAGAGTCCGCCCATTTCGGAAGGAATTGGACCGGTTAACTTATTACGTGAAAAATCAATAATATGAAGAAATGACGCGTTTGCGATTTC
The DNA here is from genome assembly GCA_964633185.1 of uncultured Bacteroidales bacterium. Lineage (GTDB taxonomy): Bacteria > Bacteroidota > Bacteroidia > Bacteroidales > UBA10428 > UBA10428. The sequence goes on from CAZWFM010000124.1 coordinate 3,786, forward strand.
GGGCGGAATAGATCATTCCAGTTGATTATTACTGAAGTTGATATTTTCCAGTTCTGCGCAGTTAAAAAGCTCCGGAGGAATGTTGCCTGTGAGTTGGTTCCCTGCCAGATTAATACGTCTTAACTTGGTCATATTTCCTGTTTCCAGAGGAATGGCACCTGTAAACTGGTTGTATGCAAGGTTCAGGTCCCAGATATTGATCAGATTTCCGATTTCTGCTGGTATGCTTCCTTCAAGCTGATTGTTTTGCAGGCCTAATACCGATAAATGTTTTATATTTTCGATTTCGGCAGGAATGGTGCCTGAAAACTGATTGTTGTCCAGTATTAACCTTCGGAGATTGCTTAATTTGTATATGTCAGAAATTGAACCCGTAAGTTGGTTATCAAACATGTATAAATAAAGAAGATAGGTGAGATTGAAAAATTCAGCAGGCAATGATCCTGTTAACTGGTTGTATGCCAGATATAATACTTCCAGATTACCCAAATCGCCAATTTCGGGAGGCAGGTATCCTGAAAGATTATTATCCGATAAGTTTATTTGAGTTACAACATCATCTGTTACCGTAATACCAAACCACGTTGAAACCGGCTGACCAGGCTGAAGCCAGTTGGTTTTATTGGTCCATTCGTCACCTTTTGTACTATTGTATATCGCAACAAGAGCCAAAGAATCGGATTCGGTTACTTGTGTATATCCGGTAATAAATATGCACATAATGAATAGTGCTGATGTTATCTTTTTCATATGCTGTAAGGTTTAGAAACATTTTACAATACAGCATAAAGTTGAGGGATATTACAATGAGTAATAATTTTTTGTGTTGAAATACATTATTTTGGGACAAACTGCAGTTGATGAGTATAAATTGCTTATTCCTGAATATTAAGTTTCTGCTTTATTTGGGGGAAATATAAACGTCCAACAGGTATTCCGGTATTGCCTATGCTTATTTTATTAAACTCTAAAGCATTTATAAACTGGCAATTCACTGCGTATGACTTGTGCACTTGTATGAATTGCCTGTCCGGGAGTTTGTTCATCAGATCTTTGAGTGTTGAACGGGTAAGGATCATTTTTTCGTAGCAATGCAGTTCAAGGTAATTGCGTTCAGCCTTTATCCATTGCAGTTCATCGAACCGGACTTTTACCAGCAAAAGATCTTTTTTTACAAAAATACTGTCTTTTATTACCTGAGATCCCTCATTGAAGGCACTTGCCGATTCATTTTCGGGAGTATTCATGATATAATTCGATAATGCAATCTCAATCGATGTGTATAGATCACTACGCTTGAATGGTTTAACCAGATAACCTTGAGGTTTGACTTTTTTGGCCCGTGACACAGTCTTTCTATCAGCAAAACTTGTAAGAAAAATAACAGGCAGGTTATAAGTCTCCTTTATTGTCTGGGCTAAATCTATGCCATCGAGTGTGCCTTTCAGCTTAATATCGATCAGAACCAGGTCAGGTAATTCTTTTACCAACAGATCAATTCCCTGCTGGTAAGTCATGGCTATACCGGTAGCTGTATAGCCCAGTTTTACCAATTGATTTTGTATATCATCAGCGATTATTAACTCATCTTCTACGATAAGTATCCTTATCTTGGCCATTCACTCAATTGTTTTCGGTAAATTCTAACTTTACGGTTGTTCCTTTGTTACTCTCAATACTGAGTTTGCCATATAGTTGTTTGGTTAACATTTTAACCAGCTTTAATCCCATAGAATTCGATTTTTCAATATCGAAGCCATCTTCCAATCCTTTTCCATTATCACTGATCATCAATTTATATGTTCTGTTTTCTTTTTTTAATTCAATGAGAATTTGCCCCTGGGTACTGTCGGTAAATGCATATTTATAGGCATTGGTAACTAATTCTGTCACTATAAGTCCCAAAGGGATAGATGTGTCAATATCCAGAGCTATTTTTTCAGCCACAATTTTTGTGTTTATTATTGTTTCAGGCTTTTGAAAAATATCTGCCAGTGTTTGTATCAACTGGTCCAAATATACCTGAAAATCAATGCATGTAAAGTTTTCTTCCTGGTATAATAACTGGTGTATCAGAGCCATGGCTTTTACCCTGCTTTGACTTTCGTGTACCGTCTCAATTATGCGGGAATCGCTTAAATATTCGGTTTGGATATTCAGCAGGCTTGAGATGATCTGAAGATTATTTTTTACCCTGTGGTGTATTTCTTTCAATAATGCTTCCTTCTCTTTTTTTGCTTTTTTATTTCGGGTAAAACTTATATAGATTATAGCCAGAACAATGCCTAATAAAATGCAAACAGCAATTATGCTATTACGAACCAGTTTTTGCCTTTTCAGGGTTTCCTCGTGAATAAGTCTTTCCCTGTCCTGTTGTTGTTCCAGCTTTG
>CAZWFM010000125.1:0-6160 GCA_964633185.1 uncultured Bacteroidales bacterium
CAAGAATACAGGGAACGGGATTTAATGAATGTGCGGTATTTGGACTTCCATCATCGTTCACAGCATAATCTGCATTTCCATGATCTGCAATAATCATAACTGTATATCCGTTACCCAGGGCTTTCTCAACAACCCTTCCCAAACAAGCATCAACAGTTTCTACCGCCTTTTTGATGGCAGAATATACTCCTGTATGTCCAACCATGTCTCCATTGGCAAAATTCATACAAACAAAATCAGTTTTTCTTTTTTTCAGTTCAATGATGATGGCATCAGCAACTTCCGGGGCACTCATTTCGGGCTGTAAATCATAAGTCGCCACTTTCGGTGAAGGAACAAGTATTCTTTCCTCTCCGATAAATTCTTCCTCACGACCACCATTGAAAAAGAAAGTGACATGGGCATATTTTTCAGTTTCTGCAATGCGTATCTGAGATAAACCCTGATCCGAAATAACTTTACCAAGAGTGTTATCAACATTTTGTTTGTCAAAGACTGCTTTTATGCCTTTGAAATTTTCATCATAAACTGTGAGTGTAAGATAGTACAACGGCATGGTTTTCATCCCGTAATCAGGCATGTTCTGCTGTGTCAGAACAGTCGTGATCTGGCGCAAACGGTCTGTTCTGAAATTAAAACAAAGGACTACATCCTCTTTGTCAATTTTCCCCAGTGGTTTTCCTTTATCATCAACCAGTATAACAGGTTCAATAAATTCATCGGTTATACCTTCGCTATAAGAATCTTCTATAGCACGAATAACATCTGTATAGGGTTTACCCTCTCCGTGTACCATCAGGTTGTATCCCCTGCTAATACGATCCCATCGTTTATCACGATCCATTGTATAATATCGTCCGATAAGCGAGGCAATTTTACCATTCGATGTGTTGAGATGCTCCACTACTTCCTGCATAAATCCCAGACCACTCCTTGGATCGGTATCGCGTCCGTCTGTTAAGGCATGTATAAAAACATTCTCCAGACCATAATCTCTGGTTATATCACACAATTTGAACAAATGATGACTCATGGAATGAACCCCTCCCGGACCTATCAGCCCGATAAAATGCACTGCTTTTTTATTTGCTTTTGCATATTGAAATGCATCTTGTAAAACTTTGTTCTCTGAGATGCTGTTATCTGTAACGGATTTATTAATCCTAACCAGATCCTGGTAGACTATTCTACCTGCCCCAATATTCAGATGTCCAACTTCAGAATTGCCCATCTGTCCTTTAGGCAAACCAACATCCTCTCCACAACAGTATAATTTTGAGTTTGGATACAAGCTTACGAAACGGTCAATATTTGGTGTATTTGCATTATGAATTACATCACTTTTACTTTTATTGCCTATACCCCATCCGTCAAGAATGATCAAAATGGTTTTCTTCATGTGTTAGATTGGTATTTGAAATTGTAATGAGCTCAAGATGAATTCTGAAAAATGAGGTTTTAAAGGTAATCATTACTTGCTTGTCCGCAAAATCAAAGATTTTGTGAATTATTTCCTGACAAATATGCCTTTAAAATTTTACTATCTTGCATCTGGAAATAAGATGATGATCAATTATATTTTTATACATGGTATTCTCTAAAATAAAAAGTATTTATGTGAAACCCTCATGCACAAAAGTTCACAATAGGAAATGAACAAATTATAGCTTGTGCCGAATTGATTTCGGGAAGGGTTCTGCGGTATAAAAAGTCAAAATGCTAAAATATACTATCATATTTTATTGAAAAACAATTGTTTAACCTAATTTCATACAAGTGAAAAGACTGATCATGTCAATTTTATCTATAATACTTATTTATCTCTTTCATTCGTGTGATCAGGGAAAAGTTTGTCAGGATGAACTCGAATCATACGCAAATGCAGGGTTTTATACAGACAAAGGTGGTACTCTGAAAGATACTACTTTTGAGGAATTTTCAGTCAGAGGAATACAAGATCCTGATACCATTCCTTTTGATACACTTAAAGAGAAACAATCTGTCCGGCTTCGTCTTTCGCAGGGAAGTGATTCATGCGAATATGTTTTTTCCTTTGCTGTTTATGATTCTGTTCTTATTCTGATAAATGATACAGTGGAAGAATTAAGGTGGGATATTTCCTATTATGTGGAAGACACTATGAAGCTTAGCTATACAAGGCAAATTTACCTGGTATCTCCCGATTGCGGATTCTCTCATCACTACGATTTAATTGATCTCAGCTATACGAATAACATGATTCAATCTGCAGAAATTGCAATCTCTGAAATTGGCAACTTTAATGAAGAGAATATTAAAATACATTTTTAGTATACTGCTTATTCTATACATTTTCTTCCCCGGCTTTTCCCAGGAAGAACCGGTAAAAGAAAAATTCAGAATCACGGGACCAAGGATTGGCTTTGATCTTTCAAGACTTTCACTGTACTATTTTGAACCGGAACGCACTGCTTTTGAAATTTCTGTCGATTATGAGATAAAGAGAAATTATTATCCAACTTTCGAATTTGGTTTACAAGATATCACTCTGGAAAAATCTTATTACAATTACCTTTCGGAAGGGTATTACTTCAGGCTTGGCATGGATTACAATTTTCAGAAAAATCCGGCTATTGATCAATATGAAATGGTATTTTTCGGGTTCAGGTACGGATTTTCCAAACAGGATCATTCGGCAGACAATATAATTATTGCAGATGATTACTGGGGAGATTTCTATGCTGAATCAATTCCTAAAAGTACATTTTACGGACACTGGATTGAATTATCAGCAGGCATAAGAGCAGAACTTTTTAAGAATTTCTTTGTTGGCTGGTCATTCAGAGGACGTTTGCTTCTGTTTAAATCAAAACATCCCTCCATTGAGCCTTATTACATTCACGGTTTTGGCAGAGGAAATAAACGAATCAGTCTCGGGTTCAATTATTCCATATACTATAGATTGCCTTTGATAAAAAGCAAACCTAAAATACTTCCGGTACCTTAAACGGGTAAAAATCACAATTTCTGCCAGTCAGGTTTACTGCCAAGACTAAAAGTCCTCTGGATGTGAAATCCGAAATAGATATCGCCATTTCTCCATTGCCCATTTGTTTCAGTTAAGAATCCCGATTCAAACCAGGGTTGTGAATTTGAAAAAAGCAGCTGAAAAACATGTCCGCCGGTCACAATATCGAATCCAATGGCAAGAGGATGCATAAATCTTTCATTATCAGGTCTGTTTACGAAGTAGTAATATTCAACATTCAAACTAAGGATCTTTGTAAGCCTGATCTTTCCTCCAAGGCCTAATAAAAACATGTCGTTGGGATCTGATTTTTTCTCAACCAGGTTTTTATGAACAAATCCTGGCATAAACTGAAGTGAAAATATTCTGTTCAGCTTGGTTGCCATCAAAGCCTGGTGAATATAACTGACACGATGTGCAAAATCAAGGTTTTCCTTTCTTTCTTCATCCCATCGAAGAGAGTTCACTGAAGCCGATGTCAAATAGGTTAAAGAGAAGGGCATCCCTTTTATACCTGTTGCTTGCTGAATAATCCTGTATTTTAAATATCCATCATATGTTTTATTGTAAGTATTCCTTCCCAAACCTGCACTGAACCGATCGGTTATTCCATAATCAAATCCAATACGTATGGTGGCATTATCCAACCCGAACATATCATAAATCCCATCGTCCAGTCTCCAGAACCGATGGGATATGATCAATACCAGTTCCTGCTTCCCGGGACTTTCAACAGTGTGTCCTGATGCTAACCGTGAGGATGCAAATGTTGAGTATACAAACTGCTTCGCCGGAACACTGTCGGTTTCTTCAATAATTTCCATCAGATCCTGGGAAAATCCCACCGATGCATAAAGAAAAGCCGTCATCCATAGTATCAAATCCTTTTCAAATTCAAACCGATCCATAGTCACTTTGCATACAAGTTCACCACTATTCATATTCAAAGCACAGGCTGCCTGATAGTTATGCGCTTCAATATTTTCAAGAGGAGTTTCAGAAAAAAACCATATGTGCCCCGAACCTGTCGAATAGATCTGTGCGTACGAAATAAATGGAAATAGCAAGGGAAGCAACCATAAAAATAAATGCCCTTTAATTCTGTTTTTCATTCTTAATTTTTCATTCTTAATTACTAATTATTTGTTCCTCCTTGCTCAACCCATACATCAAAATAATGCAATTTGCAAGAATCAAGCTTAGATTGCCTTTGAGGCATAGCCGCATAACCGGCTTCATGATTTATGGAACCTATAAGCCTGCTGTCTTCTTCCAGTGCAATATCTCTTACATCCTCATAATTATCAAGGATTATCCCGCCACTGGGATTGTTGCTGCTATGGCAACTATAACAATAGGTTTCCAGAATGGGTTGTATTACACCTGAATAGGTTACCGGAACCGTATCACAAGGATTTGAAAGGATCAGAGTTTCTTCATCATCATAGGTACAAGAAAAGAATAAGATCAATGCAACCAGCATTGAAAATATATGTCCTTTCTTTTTAATTGGATCAAAACTTATTTTATTATTGTAAAATTTCATATTTTATTTGAATAGTTTAACCTTTATCAAGTTACTAAAAAACCCTTCATCTATGAAAAGAATAGTATACATTTTAAGTCTGATTTTGTATTCCTCCCTTACAGTGTTTGCTCAATATACTCAGACAATACGAGGCACAATTAAAGATCAGGATACTCAGCAACCTCTGCTGGGAGTCAATGTTGTTATCCCTACAATTGATCCCCAACATGGAACAACAAGTGATTCCTATGGAAAGTTCAGATTCGGGGATATGCCAGTCGGACGTCATGAGGTTCAATTTTCTTACATCGGATATAAACCCATATCGGTAAGTGTAAATCTCTCTTCTGTTCATGAAGTTGTTCTTGATATTGATATGGTGGAAATGGTTTACCAGGGTGAAGAGGTTGTTGTAAAAGCAACACAGCGTAAAGACAAGCCTACAAATCAAATGGCCCTTATCAGTGCCCGCTCATTTACTGTTGAGGAAACTGAACGCTATGCCGGAAGCTGGGGAGATCCTTCCCGGATGGCAAGCAATTACGCAGGTGTTTTAGCTGTCAGCGAAGCCCGCAATGATATCATTATAAGAGGCAATTCACCCCTGGGCCTTTTATGGCGACTGGAAGGACAAAATGTCCCCAACCCAAATCATTTTGGTGCATTCGGCACCACAGGTGGACCTATAAGTATGCTAAACAATAACCTTCTGCGAAATTCTGATTTTTATACCGGGGCATTTCCTGCAGAATATGGAAATGCATTATCCGGAGCATTTGATTTGAACATGCGTACAGGCAACAACCAGCACCGGGAATATTTAATACAAATTGGAATGGCAGGTTTTGAACTGGGTGCCGAAGGACCGTTTTCCAAAAAACATGATGCATCTTATTTGGTGAATTACAGGTATTCATTTCTGGGTCTTATGGAAAAGCTGGGAATCAGTTACGGACCTGAAGGAACAGTCCCCGAATATCAGGATCTCTCCTACATGGTTGATTTGCCGACAGCCAAAGCAGGAAAATTCAGTTTTTTCGGAATTGCCGGCAACAGCAATGTGAAAACTTTTGACAGTAAAAAAGACACAACTGCTGATTTCTCCTTTTCAGATTACGGTTATGATTTTAGTTACTATACGGGAATGATGACCAGCGGAATAAATCATATCATCCCATTATCAACCAACACACGCCTGACAACCAGGATAGCCCTCTCAGGAAGTTTTGAAGATTATAAATTTGATTCCATATCAATTCTTGACAGGAGCAGTACCCTCTATTCAAGAAGCAAATATTCGGAGTGGCAATATTCAGCAGGCAGTGAAATAAACACCAAGATCAATACCAAAAATCATTTCAAGGCAGGCATTAGTGCGGATGTATACCAGCCTTCTTTTCGTGACAGTACATTACAAGGCGACGGAACCTATAAGCTGGGGAGCAAAGCCGACGGAACGATGGCCCTTTTTCAGGGTTTTGCAGAATGGCGTCATCGCATAAACGATTACATTACTTTCTATTCAGGTCTTCATTCCCAATATTTCGGTCTGAACGGTAGTTTTATTGCAGAACCCCGTGTAAGTATTCAATACCAGTTCCTGAAAAAACAGTCCATAAGCCTGG
>CAZWFM010000126.1:0-6121 GCA_964633185.1 uncultured Bacteroidales bacterium
TTTTGCTTTGATTTTCTCTGTGGATCTTTTCAAATTCAGGCAATTCTTTCCTGCACGGGATACACCAGGTAGCCCAGAAATTGATCACATAAACAGTGTCGTTGTTGAAATGCAAATAAGGTTCGAATTCGTTAAAATTAAGAACATGAATATTCTGTTCATCTTTTGCAGAAATAGCATGTGATACAAAAACTAAAGCAATCGCCACTATTAGATATCTGAAACTCATTTGTATAATTTTATATCAGAGATTTTCTCACTACTTTAGTTATTCTAACAATTGGCTTACAATAAAGTTTGGTATGAAAGTGAAATATGATCAATTAAGAAACTTAAGAAGCTTTGCAAGTGACAACAATTCAGGCATTTCGCCAGAAGTGTTAAACAAAATTAAAATATTGAATTCGGGACATGTAGTGGGTTACGGTGATGATGAATACACAGCGAAAGCCCTGGAAATATTGAAGGATAACTTTGGATATGGTTCTTCTCCTTACCTGGTTTTTACAGGAACAGGAGCAAATGTGCTTGGCATTGCAGCTGCCCTTAAACCATTTCATTCTGTGATTTGCGCAGAGACCTCACATATTTATGTCGATGAATGTGGAGCAGTTGAGCGATTTACAGGATGCAAACTGATTCCTGTCGAGACACCTTACGGTAAATTAACCCCTGAAATGTTGAAAAAACACATGGTGGGTTTCAATTTTGAACACCATTCTCAACCCGGGCTAATTTCTATTTCACAGTCTTCTGAGATGGGTACGGTGTATACAATTGATGAAATTAAGGATCTGGCGGATTTTGCACATGGCTATGGTCTGTTATTGCATATGGATGGAGCGCGTTTATCAAATGCTGCAGTTACTTTGGGAAGGAATTTCAAAGAGATGACTTCAGATGCCGGAGTGGATATTCTCTCTTTTGGAGGCACTAAAAATGGACTTATGGCAGCAGAATCGGTTATTTTCTTTAAGGAAGCACTGTCTGACGAATTTAAATATATACGCAAACAGGCAATGCAATTGTGCTCTAAAATGAGATTTATTGCAGCACAGTTTATTGCTTTTTTTGAAGATGAGTTATGGAAACGAAATGCTCAGAATGCCAATCTTATGGCTCAGAAACTATATACTGCCGTTAAAGTTATTCCCGGAGTGAAAGTAACACAGAAAGTCGAAGCGAACGGAGTATTTGCAATTGTCCCAAAACCTGCAATTCCCTTACTTCAAAAGGAATTCTTTTTTTATCCATGGAATGCAGAAACAGGAGAGGTACGGTGGATGACTTCATTTGATACAACTGAAGAGGACATCATACAATTTACTGAAAGAATAAAAGAGATTTTATCAGGATTATAGTCATACGAGATACTAACATACGATAAAAAGTCAATCAGGTATTCACGATTTCAGCAGATTTCTTTTTCCATAGAATTGAACTATCTCCGTAGCTAAGAAACCGAAAATTGTGTTCTAAAGCATATTGATATGCCTTTTTCCAGTCATTACCGATGAATGCAGCTACCAGCAACAACAAGGTGCTGCATGGTTGATGAAAATTTGTTATCAGAACCTCTACAACCTTAAAGTCATATCCCGGTATAATCATTATTCCTGTCTCAGCTTCCAGCGATGTAAGCTTTTCTTTTTCCAGCATTTTGATAAGACTTTTAAATACAGCCTGACTGGTGTAATTTTCGGGGAGGGATTTGTAATCCCACTGTTCAAGTTTGAAGCATAATTTTTGTCTGACAATACTTTTAACGCCCAGCCAGTAAAGACTTTCCAGGGTTCGAAGCGTAGTAGTTCCTGTTGCAATAACCTTTTTGCCAGGCTTTGTAAGTTTTCTCAGTGACTGTATGGAAACAGAAAACACTTCATTATGCATAATATGATCTGATGCATCATTTGTTTTCACAGGTCGAAATGTTCCTGCAGCAACATGCAGAGTAATTTTTTCCGGTGTAATGTTCTTTTTTTTCAGCTCGTTTAGTACCTTTTGTGTGAAATGCAAACCTGCTGTTGGCGCTGCTACGGAACCCTTGACAAAAGAATAGACAGTCTGGTATCGATCTTTATCAATCGCTTCAGAATTGCGATTCAGGTATGGTGGTATGGGAATTCTTCCTAAAAAATCCAGAATTTCTCCAAAAGAGAAATTCCCGTTCCAGAAAAATCTGACTATTGTATATCCATTCCGAGTTCGGATTTTTGTTGCGGTTAATGTATATTTTTCATCATCTTCACCGAATTCAAGCTGAAGAGGTTCATCTTTCCATTTCTTCAGATTACCAACTATGCAAGTCCACGTACACGAACCAGTTTGCGAAAAGGACAATTGATAATCAACAGGATCATAAGGAGTTAAGCAGAATATCTCAACATTTGCGCCCGTTTCTTTTTTGAATTTAAGGCGGGCATGAATTACATGTGTATCATTGATATAAAGTTGACTTTCTAAAGGGAAAAAATCCGGGAGATGTTTAAATTTTGATTCAGAAATTTGTCTGTTCTTATACACGAGTAATTTTGATTCATCTCTTTCAGGAAGAGGATATTTTGCAATCCGATCTTCAGGCAATTTATAATTGTAGTCATTTATAGATATTTTCTCAACTGAGATCATTATAAGTATACTTTTGCGCCAAAAATAGCTAATTTTGCAGCGAAAATAACAGGAGATGAACATTAGAATAGGAAGTAAAGTGAGATTTCTGAATGCAGTCGGCGGAGGAACCGTAAAAGGATTTTCTGATGACAAGATAGCCCTTGTGGAGACTATTGATGGATTTGATATACCTGTTCTGGTAACTGATCTGATCATTGATACTTCTGACTCATATAATCCGGAGAGTGTTGGAAAACAAACAGAAAACAATGAAATTGAATCCGGAATAGCCGAAGTGGAAAAATCAAAGGTTTCTTTTGAGAATAAAAAATTTACTGAATTTGCCGGCGAAATTCTTCTGGCCCTTGTACCTGAAAATGATCAAATCCTGCATGTCAGCAATTTTGGATTGTATGTAATTAATGATAGCAATTACTATCTGAATTACAACGCAAGTCAGAAGGATACTGGTGTTTTTACTCATATATCAGATGGAACTATAGAACCGGATACAAAACTGGAAATTGCTCAATACAGTCAGACTGATGTAAGTAAGATAAGTGAATTCGGCTTGCAGGGGATCTTATATAAATATGGATTATTTCAACCTGTTGAACCATTGAATGAAATATTCAGTATTGAAAATATAAATTTTTATAAGATACAATTCTTTAAAAAAAACGATTACTTTCATCAGAAGGCATTGATTTTTAGAACAAAAGATGAATTGGCTGATAAACTTGTTGCAAAGAATCTAACAGAAACAAACTGGTCTGAGATTGTCACTCAGAAAGAGAGAGTTGAAGAAAAAGTGAGAAAGAAATCACCTGAAAATATCAATCTGGCGGAGATTGACCTTCACATAGAGGAATTGGTAGAAACTCATGCTGGTTTGTCAAACAGTGAAATTCTGAATATCCAACTTTCAAAATTTAAAAATACTCTTGAATCGGCATTACAGTCAGAAACAAAGAAAATAGTGTTTATTCATGGAATTGGGAATGGGATTCTTAAGTATGAATTGAGAAAGAAGCTGGACAAAGAATATCCGGAATTAAAGTATCAGGATGCATCTTTTAAAGAATATGGATTTGGTGCAACCATGGTGTATTTGAAATAGTCTTAAGTTTAGAGCTTAGAGTTTAGGGTTTAGTTGATGAGTTGAGTAGTTGATGAGTTGAGTAGTTGATGAGGTGATAAGTTGATGAATTGATTGGTTACGGGTTACCGATCACTGATTACCGATCACTGATTACTGATCACTGATTACCGATCAATATTTACAACTCACAAAAAATAGCAGTAGACTGTTCTGTCGTGCTGATTTCATAACGGAATCAGTAAGGAAAGTCCGGACAACACAGGGCACCGTACTCTCGTGAGAGAGGTACCTGTGAGGGTACAGAAGCAGGGAAGAAAATGACTTCCTGTTGAAGAATGGTAAGGCTGGTGCAAGCCGCCTTCGCTATGCTTCGGCGGGTAAAGGTGAGAAGGTGAGGTAAGAGCTCACCAGTTGTGATGGTAACATTACAAGCTGCCTGCCTTGCGGGTTGTAAGATCATGTACATCAGCTTATGAAGGCTGCCCGCCTGATGCTGAGGGGTAGATCGCAAAGATAAATGACAGAAATCCCGGTTTACCGGGAAACAGAATCCGGCTTACAGGTTTACTGCTTTTTTTATAAATTGATTCTAAAATGTCCGTTCAATTTATCCTGTAATTTTAAAGTTAAATTGAATGGGAATGTTCATACGACCATTCAATATAAATTATATGCCCATGAAGTACTTATTGTCTTATTTCCTCCTTCTTACATCTGTTTGTTATTGTTGTCATCCGGAAAGTAATCAGCGTGCGACTTCTGATGCAGGATTTTTTTCTCCCTCTCATGAATATATCAAGTACATTGGACGTTTTGACACTTCCGATCCTTTTAAGTATTTATTTTCTCATCCGGCAAGTACTATTTCTTTCCGGTTTGAAGGGAAGGAAGCCGGGATCCTACTGAATGATCTTACTCCATCAGGCACTGATCTGGCAGGAAACATTATAAGGAATATGTTTAATGTTTACATCGATCAGGAAGAATATTTTTTGCTTGAGTTAAATAAAACGGATACTGTTTATCAGCTTTTTAGCAGTAATAATAATACCGTGCATACTGTTAGAATTGTTAAACGCACTGAGTCTCTTGTGGGCAAGGTAGAGTTTTTAGGTATCCAATTGGATGAGGATGGAACACTTATTGAAATTTCTTCTATCCCGGAGAGAAAAATGGAATTTATTGGCAATTCGATCACATGTGGTTATGGAAACGAAGCAACTGATCAATATCAGCCGTTTAGCTGTGAAACTGAAAATGCTTCTCTTGCATATGGTGCAATAACGGCCGCTCGTCTTAATGCTCAGTATGTTGCAGTAGCCTATTCTGGCAGAGGTATCGTTCAGAATTATGATGGTTCAAAGTTGAATGTGGTTCCTGAAATCTGGAAAAGAATATTCCCGGATGAAAATAATCCCTTGTGGGATCATAAGCTATACACTCCTGATGTTACTGTCATCAATCTTGGAACCAATGATTTCTCAAGCAGGGTTGATACAGGTCTTTTTAAACAAGCTTATGCATCATTTCTCACCCGGATAAGAAAAGAATACCCAAACTCTTCAATTATTTGTCTTATTGGTCCAATGCTGAATAATAATTATCCCGAAAACAGACTGGACATAAGCAGAAACATAATATCTTCCATTGTTACAGGCAAACAAAAAGCAGGAGATCATAAAGTATATTTTTTTGAATTGGCTCAACAAACAGGAGAGTATGGATACGGAGCCGATTGGCATCCTTCTGTTGCACAACATGAATACAATGCAGGCGAATTGGTACAATACATTAAAGAAATAACCGGTTGGTAATCTCCCTGAATTTTGCATCGGTTAATACACTATTTCCTGAAAATAATGAATTGGGATTATGAATATTTTGTACTTTTAACAACATGATATGAAGTTCGAATAAACCTTCCTATAATTGGGCATTTCTAATCAAAAAAATATAAAAATGAGAAAACGATCATTTCTGTCATTATCAATTGCTATTATGTTAAGCTGTTCATCACCAAAATCAGATTTTCTTGAACTACCCTCAATCATTAGTGATGGAATGGTTCTTCAGCAAAATACAGAAGTAGTATTGTGGGGTAAGACTGCTCCCCGTCAAAAAGTTGAAATTACATCAAGCTGGGGTATTCGAAAATCTGTTAGATCTGACAATACCGGTCTCTGGCAGATAAAAATTTCTACTATAGATGCCGGAGGCCCGTATGAATTGGCATTTCAGACGAAAGATACAAGTGTTGTTCTTCATGATATTTTATTGGGAGAAGTGTGGTTGGCATCAGGTCAATCCAATATGGAAATGCCACTGACAGGTTGGCCGCCGGTCGATACAATTATTAACAGTACGGAAGAAATTGCCAGCGCCAATTATCCCGAGATCCGGCTTTTCACT
>CAZWFM010000127.1:0-6094 GCA_964633185.1 uncultured Bacteroidales bacterium
TTAATGATTTCGTTGAAAATAGGTAACCCAAGTTTTGAATAAAAATATAAAAAACATCGCGATTAAACATGATTTCCCAATTTAGCCCGCACTTTTTTATTCAATTCTGAAAAAAAATCATTGGCATGGGGTTACCTTATTCTTCTTTTTTCATTAACAACAGATTTTAATTATGAAACCATTTAAATAACAACCAAACACATCGACCATGAGCAGTGCAGAGATTAAAACCATAAGAGACGGTATTGCAAAGACAAGCTATGGAAGACACAAAAAAAGCTCTGACCCCTATGTAGCATCAAACCTGAGTAAATCACCTTTTTACAGGCAGTTGCTGGAAGACTACCTGGGCAAATCATATACAAATGAAATGTACAATGATTTGTTCGACGAAGTAGCCAGAGATGTTGATTTCAGAATAAAACAGATGAATCTGCAAAATATAATAAACTGAACCGCTTCATCATTTGCGATTTGAGAAACCGTTATGTGCAATTATCCTACTTGAAAATAGGTACTTCAAGGGGTTGGGCATCGTCCTGACCTCTTGATTTTTAAAATACACCCGTATTGTTACCGATTTGAGTATTCTCTCTTAAAGCTTACTGTCCATCATTCTCATGGATACCAGTGCATCTTCAAGTGAACAAGGATTATCTCCTTCTCCCTTAAAAAATGCAACTGTTTTCTCAATCATGGGCTGCTGAATATGTTCAGGGAATGGAAATTCAAGTTTGTTCAATCCGTCATCAGTATATACTTCAAGCAAAGGACTCCTGAAAAATGAAAAAACAAGTTTCCCTTTTTCCCCAACTATTTCACAATGTTCCGTATCGGCACTTTGATGAATGGCAAAAGACCAAATACCATATTATGCAAGCAATTCGTTGTAAACAACATGTATACTCCTGGGAATGATTTTAAACTCAACAGGTGAGTGCCCTAATGTTTCCCCGTCGGCTTCTACAGGTATGCCATTGAATGATATTCTCAAAAGCATTCAGAATGGAATGGGTAGTACATTGGGCTTTGTTGCTGTAGTCGTTGGTCTGGGAGCAATTTTCGGACAGATCCTCGAAAGTTCAGGAGGTGCAGAAGTCCTTGCTCATCACCTTATAAAGAAATTTGGCAAAGAAAAAGCTTCCTGGGCCATAACACTCACCGGTTTTATTATTGCCATACCGGTATTTTTTGATGTGGGGTTTATCATCCTTGTACCAATTGTCTATGCTCTTTCAAAAGACGCAAAGAAATCTCTTCTCTATTATGCAATTCCGTTGCTTGCAGGATTGGCTGTAACACATAGTTTCATCCCTCCTACTCCCGGACCTGTAGCTGTTGCAGAAATAATCGATGTTTCGCTTGGCTGGGTAATACTGTTTGGATTTCTTATTGGTCTTCCTACTGCCATTCTTACTGGTCCTGTATTTGGAAAATTTATTAGTGCGAAGGTAAATATTAAATATAGAAAAGAACTTTATTCGCATTTGGAAGCAAAGGAAAATTCCAATATTAAAAAAGTATCTGTATTCAGGATGGTTATAGTTCTTATTGGTATTCCGCTTTTCTTGATTGTAATCGGCACGCTGACTGATCTGTTTATTCAACTTGGAAGTATACACGAATCCTTATTTACCGAAATTCTGATATTTTCCGGACATCCTTTTACAGCTCTGACCATCTCAACTTTACTGGCAATTTATTTTCTCGGCATACGAACCGGTAAATCCAGGCAGGAAATTCTTGACCTGTCAACCAGGGCTTTGGGTCCGGCAGGTATCATTATTCTTATTACAGGTGCAGGCGGTGTGTTAAAGCAGATCTTAATGGACAGCGGGATGGGCGATATCATGGCTCACTCCATTGCAGGTTCAGGCATGTCACCCATTCTCCTTGCCTGGCTTATTGCTGCCATAGTGAGAATAACACAGGGATCGGCTACGGTTTCAATGATCACTGCTGCTGGTATTGTTGCTCCTGTATTGATTGTAATGGGGTTTCTGACATACAAAAAGCTTTGATTGTTCTTGCTATCGCTTCAGGTGCAACAATCCTCTCACACTTGAATGATAGCGGGTTCTGGCTTGTCGGTAAATATCTTGGACTAAATGAAAAGCAAACGCTCCAGACCTGGACTGTAATGGAAAGTATCATTGCTTTGTGCGGTTTGTTTTTTTGCCTCCTGACAAGTTTATTTTTCAACTAACTCAATGCAAAATAAAAAAGGGCACAACTTTTTAGTTGTGCCCCCGCGAATAGTAAATTTCTGTTAATTGTATGGGTTGGGCTTAACTTTTATCATCAAACGCATGGATTAATTCCCATAACATGGTAAAAGTAACCCTATGTGATGATATTTTTTCAATTTCAATTCAATGCAGGTATTCAATTACGCAATTGATAACAGTTTGAATTGCCAATGACTGCTTTTTCTTTTTTGAAGTACCTTCTATTGTAGTTGTATTAAAATGAATCATTATTCCATTGGTTGCATGACTTTGAAATGCTTCAATTGTTTGCTTGTTAATTCTTGTTAAGGCAGTCAGGGATTTGTTCTTATTTTCCGTTTTTATCACAGGTTTTTGTAAAACTTTTAGTCCGATAATCTCACCTGTATCCAAACTAATCCGGATACTATCACCTTTCTTCAATGGAAAATTATCTCTTACGTTGAATACAAAGGAAATTACCAGCGAAGTATCACCATAAATTGTAGACCATACATCAACAGAACCGGCTCCAAAATCATTTGAGAGATTAAGAGGTTTCGTGATTACCAGTCGTGTACCATCCATTCCACTCACTTTGTTTATAACATACTGGCATTCTTGTCCATATATACCGATGGATAAAAAAAGCAGAAAAACTGTAAGCACTTTCATAGCGATAAGAGATTATGCAATTGAATCGCATTACAGAAAAGATACGATTTTTCAAATTGAATTCCAACAACAGAACCATGTTAGTGACTCAGATCATAGTCTTTTATTTTTTCAAGAATCCTCGATTCAGCACCAGTATACATTTCATTGATAAATTCATTGCTGAAATTGTAGGTCCTTTCTTCAAGACTTAGTTCACCTAACCTGTCAAACAACATTTCTTTTGCCAGCTGAATGTCTTTCCCGTATATATGGTAAGAATCGGCCTGCCAGTTCAAACGACCAAGTCTCACTTCTTTACCTGTTCGTTTTGCCACTTCAGCAGCAATTATCTCTCTATTGAATTGAATAAATCCAAACATATTCATAAAACTGGCACCCCATGCATCATTGCTTCTGAACCGGATGTTGCAGTTCAACCAATAAACACCATTTTCATCTTCCGGCATTCTGTACCAAAGCGACTGAAGACAGGGAGGATCATAGCACTCAGTATCCAGGTTTGGCATCCAGGTTATCATTTGTGCCTGCCGGGTAAAAGGTTGTGTGGATAGTTTATGAATGACCGATTCAATCTGATCAATTTTAAAAGGACCGTTCTCAGCAGAACCATTGCCGTTTTTCTCCATCCAGATCCCATATTTTTTCAATCTGCCATGATAGGTATATTCCCAGCGAGTATCATCCGGGTCATTCATGTTTTTTACCCAGTGGTCTTTATATCCTTCCAGTTCAAGGACATATTCTTTAAGTTCCTCAATACCACCCGGAAAAGCCATGTGAATCATAGGCTCACTCTCCGGCTCATGTATTGTTAAATTCAATGTGCAATCAATGCTAAGAGGATCACCCTCTTTGTCGTACTGGGTTTTAAAACGCATACCCTTTTCATACAAACCAACCAGGGCTTTCTCAAAAGCCAGCGCAAGTGACTTTTCACATACTGTTATAACCGGTATATTCAACATACTTTTTAAACTATTTATCTTGTGGAAAAGATAGGAAATAACATAATTTGCCTCAGAAAATCGATAAAAAAGTTATTATTATCTTATCAACCACCCGGCATTGAACCAGAGTGCAAATAAGACGATATTGCAAAGAATGAAATACTATGTTACAATAAACCGGAAGCCTTACCATCCGGTGAAACTTTTATTCTCAATGCAGCCGGTACTTTTGGCAAACCCGGCATGGTCATTATGTTTCCGCAAATAATAACAACGAAACCTGCACCTGCTGATATTCTGACTTCGTTTACGGTAATTCTGAAATTCTTTGGTCGACCCAGTAATTTTGCATTATCAGACAGAGACTTTGGAGTCTTTGCAACACAAACAGGCAGATGTCCATATCCATTATCAGTAATAAGATCGATATCCGTTTCTGCTCTTCGGTCAAAATCAACACCATCGGCACCATAGATCTTTTGCGCAAGGGTCTCAATTTTTTCTCTAATTGACATCTCTAAAGGATACAGGAACTTAAGTTTCTTATCCCTGTTATTCTGAATGCTGTCAATTACAGCTTTGGCCAAATCCAGAGCACCCTGTCCACCAAATTCAAAATGATTGGCTACCACAGCCCTGACTCCATGTTTCTCACAAAACTTAACTATGGCCTGTAAGTCTTGCTCTTTATCTCCGGCAAATTGATTGATTGCCACAACGGGTTCAATATTGAACATGCGTATGTTTTCAATGTGTTTTAACAGGTTTGCCAGTCCACCATTTTCATGATTTCCTCCATGATAGTTCACAGCTTTAGCAGTTGCAACAATAACAACAGCATTAGGATTTAAACCGGCAATACGGCATTTGATATGAAAGAACTTTTCAGCACCCAGATCAGTAGCAAATCCGGCCTCTGTTACTACATAATCCGATAATTTTAGTGCCATGCGGGTTGCAATAGCACTGTTTGTGCCCTGAGCTATGTTTGCAAATGGCCCGGCATGCACAAATGCAGGAGTACCGCCAATGGTTTGTACCAGGTTAGGATGTACAGTATCCCGTAATAATATCTGCATGGCTCCCTTGGCTCCTATATGTTCCACTTTCACCGGTTCTCCTTTGTAGGTAAAACCAACAACAGTGCGTGCCAGTCTGTCTCCAAGATCCTTAAAATCTTCTGCCAGACACAACATAGCCATAACTTCCGAAGCAGGAGTGATATTGAAACCATCCTGCCTGGGAACACCATGCTTTACACCTCCAAGACCAATGAATATTTCACGCAATGCCCTGTCGTTGAGATCAATTACACGTCTCCAGATGATCCTTCTCGGATCGATCCCCAATTCATTCCCATGCTGCAGATGATTGTCTATCAATGCAGAAAGAAGATTGTTTGATTTGCTAACCGAATACATATCGCCAACAAAATGCAGGTTGATATCCTCAGCCGGCATGATCTGCGCCATACCAGCTCCTGTCCCACCTCCTTTAATACCAAAATATGGTCCCAGGGACGGTTCTCTTAAACATATTGCAGTTCGATTGCCGAGATCGCGCAGAGCATCACCCAGACCAATAGTGGTAGTAGTTTTTCCTTCCCCCTGCGGAGTCGGAGTCATTGCAGTAACCAATATGAGATTGCCATCCGGCTCTGTTAATCTGGCTTTAAGATGTTGGATAGGTATTTTAGCAATGTAATGTCCGTGAGGTAAAATTGACTCTGCGTCCAAACCCAATTCCTCTGCAACTTCATAAATCTTTTTTAATTTGTATCGCTGATCCGTGTGATTTAAGCTGTCCATTGTATTTCATTTGATGGGTTAAAGATAATCGTCTTGCCTGAAGTAAACAGCCAAAACTCTGAATTTTCTCACCCTTTACATGAAAATTTTCATTCAATTCAATCGTATATAATCAACCCGATGCATACGACTTGTAATAATCAGAATTGAACATAACGATTAAACCTTATCACTTCAGGATAATAAAATACATTCAAAAACAAAAGAAGAAGTTATATATTTGACATGACCTAAATTCATAACACGAATGAGATTTTTGCGAAAAATCCTGGTTTTATTATACCAACCCTACAAGTGGTTGTTTTGTGTACCTTTCTTTCTAATAAACACGTTGTTCTTCGGAATACTGGCAGTGGTATTATCGACCCTTATCAATGAACGTATTGGAGGCTATTACGGAGGGGTTGTCTGGTCGAGGTTGAACGCGCTGTTTATCCCCATGTTTGTCTCTGTT
>CAZWFM010000128.1:0-6045 GCA_964633185.1 uncultured Bacteroidales bacterium
GGTTAATTCCAACTGCCGAACGCCTTCATTTCATTAATCATGGAGATTTTATTAACTTCTCGGTGAAGAACAAAAGTAAAACTGACAGCATTGAACTGGTCATCCATCAAATCAATCCTTCAGATCCATGTCAACAATTTTCAGGTTCAATTTCAGTATTACTCAATCAATCCAATCAGATCTCTTCACCCGATGAAAACATTATTACTGAATTGTTGCTAACATCTGATCTTCCCGGCAGGATTCAAAATCCATTCTACTTTATTCAGTCCAATGAAAAAGTAATCAGAAAACATTGTGATTTGTTGATGCTCACTCATGGATGGAAAAGATTTCTCTGTCAGGATGTTATTGATAAAAACTTTCCTGAAAAGGACTTTGAATTTGAACAAGGCATAACAATCAGCGGCACCATCACCAGAGACATTTTTGAATTTCCTATTGAAAATGCAAGCGTAAGATTATTTATCCTGGATAAGTACAATGATGAATACCTTACACACACTAATGAAAAAGGAGTATTTGTATTTAATACACTTACCTATTATGATACTTTAAGAGTCAAGATCATTGCCAGGAAGCAAAGAGGAGGTAAAAATCTATTGATCAATATCTATGAATCACCGGCCGATGAAATGAATGAATATTTTGGCAATTATTTTCTAACGACAACTTCCGAACTGGATAAAAAAGCATACCGGAAAATACAAAATGAGAAATTGAAAATACAGATGATACAGAGGGAAAAAGCCCTGGATTCAATCTATTCCTCTTCAATCCATGGCAAACCGGATTATGTTCTATGGGGGGATGAAATCCCTTCGGGATACTCTGATTTACTCTCAGCTATTCAGGGCCGGATCCCGGGAGTATCTGTCGTAGGGGATAACGTTACGATCAGAGGTATAAATTCAATTTTATCGAGCACAGAACCACTATTTATACTGGATGGAGTTCCCACTGCTTTTGAAACTATTCATTCAATTCCGGTAGAAGATGTTGATAGAATTGAAGTTTTAAAAGGCCCCAGCACTGCAATTTATGGCTCAAGAGGAGCAAATGGAGTTATTGCTGTTTATACCAGAAAAGGATCTTTTTCGAAACGGGGTGAAATTGCTTTTTCAATATTGGGATATCACACGGCTGAAAAATTTCATCTCCCATCGGAAACTGACCTTGAGAGCAGAATAGAAAACGAACGGATGCCTGCAACGGTATATTGGAATCCCGACCTAACTCTATCCGATAAAGATGTCGTCATTAAATTTCCTTTACGTAATAACGTTCTGACGAAAACAGTAATTATCGAAGGAGTGGATCAAAATGGAAAACCGGGATTCGCTTTTTTTAAACTATAACCATTCAGCCTGTAAAACTTGAGAGTTCACGAATTTCTTCGAGTGTACTTATTTGAATTTGATTTTGATCGTCGCTTTTGGCAATTTGATCCTGTAATTCAGAATCCACATTGACAAGTATCAGTTTAATTCCAATATTCGTGGCAATACCACTCAGAAGTTTAAGTGTTTCAATGGCGCCTGGATCTATTAGCCGAACACCAATCATATTAATAATGACTTTATTGCAGGATTTCTTTATGGATTGAAGAATAAGCTTACGTAATTTCTCAATGTACATAAAATTTATTCTGCGTATATTATAAGCTGTGATTATAACGACCCGGTTAAAATATTCTACTGAAAACATGTTGTGTTTTAGTTATTTTTCGGGAATCAAATATAGCAGGTTTTCATCGAAATTAACGGCTTGCAAAAATTTCTTTTGAACATAAATCGGTTAATAACCTATCCCTATCGAAAAGCAAAGCATATAAAATATTGTATTGATTTGTCACAAGTTAAAAGTTAATCGAGTAGTTTAAATCCCTTGCCATGAATGTTAATGATTTCAACTGCAGGATCTTCCCTGAGGTATTTTCTAAGTTTAGCAATATAGACATCCATGCTTCTTGCGTTAAAATAATTATCATCGATCCAGATGGATTTCAATGCAAAATTCCTTTCCAGAACAGAATTTTTATTCAAACACAAAAGTCTTAATAGTTCTGTTTCTTTGGTAGTTAGTTTCAATGTTTTTTCATTGAATTTTAAAATTTGTTTCTCTGTGTCAAAATAGTATTTACCTATGGTAAACTCCTTTTGAGATTTGAATTTTCCATACTTGCTCGTACGTCTGAGGATAGCCTCAATTCTATATAACAACTCTTCCATACTAAAGGGTTTGGTCATATAATCATCACAACCTGCCTGAAATCCTTCGAGGATATCCTCCTTTTGAGATTTTGCCGTAAGAAATATAATTGGAATATCAGCATTTGTCATTCTAATCTCTTTTGCCAAAGTATACCCGTCTTTTACAGGCATCATGATGTCGAGGATACAGAGATCATAATTTATTTTAACAAATTTTTTATAGGCTTCTTCCCCATTAGGAAACCAATCTGTGTCGTATTTCTTTGCAATCAGATATTCCCTTAACAGGGAACCGAGGTTTTCGTCATCCTCTGCCAGAAGGATCTTTATTTCATTCATTTTTGTTTATTTTTAAAGGAATACTAATTGTGAAAACTGTTCCCTCTCCCAACTCAGACTCAACAGAAATCGTTCCATGATGTTCTTCGACGATTCTTTTAACATAACTCAAACCAAGTCCAAAACCTTTTACGTTATGAACATTGCCTGTGGACACCCGGTAAAATTTATCAAATATTCTGCGCTGATTAGATTTACTGATTCCTATTCCATTGTCCCTTATTACGATCAGAATGCTGCGATTTATGTTTTGTGTTTCAATAAAGATTTCCGGTTTTTCAGGAGTATATTTTACTGCATTATCCAGTAAATTCGAGAGCACATTTGTAATATGTCCCGGATCCGCATAAATTAAATCATGATCTGCATGGAGAGATGGTATAAGCATACCTTGTTTCGAGTCGATCTGTATAGCAAAATTTGTTATCACCGATTCTATGATTTCGTGCAGGTTCACATCCTTGAATTGTAATTTCAGTTCCCCCTGATCAAATTTGGCCATCTGAAGGACTCTCTCGACCTGAAGCCCCAATCTCTTGCTTTCCTCACGAATAATATCAGAAATTCGATCAAAGTTTTTCTCAGCGGTAGGTATTGAGGTATCACTCAGCATTTGTGATGCAAGAGATATAGTAGAAATTGGTGTTTTTAGCTCATGAGTCATATTATTAACAAAATCACTTTTCATCTCAGAAAGTTTTTTTTGTTTGATAATGACATGCAATGTAAATGAAAAGGTAATAATAAGAAAGATTGTCAATATAGAAGAAGATACACCCATAAATCCAAGAGACCGTATGATGAAATTTCTTCTGGTCGGAAAATATACATTTAGATAGTTGGTATTATCAAAAAAATCATCAGGAAATAGTTGAACGCTATAAAAACGAGATTTTTTTTCAGGTTGAAAATTATCCGAGCTTAATACAATACTATTGTTGAAGTCAGAAACACCATATTCATAATGAATATCAATATCATGGTTTTTAAATGCGTTCATCAATGACTGTTGAATTAATTCAGGTGTTATCCTATCTTCAATAGCAGGAGAGAAAGCAAACATTCTTGCAATTACCTTATTGATCAAATCCTGTCGCTTACTTATCTGACTTTGCAAAGCAGGATCAGAAATGGCTTCGGAAAAGTCATTATCACTATTATCAGTAGTTAAAGAAATATTAGTCTTTATGTTACCGTTCGAAGAGGTATGAGAAATTCTGAATTTTTGGGAAACCACAATTCCGCTTCCTGTATCAATATCATAGTGTATTACCGTATCAAAATTAAACTCATCAATGGGAGTGAAAAAGGTAGTATCTGAATTAACAGGTGGAGTGGCTTCGAAAAATGTATTTAAAGTTTCATTTCGTTCAATAGTAAGAGCAGCTTCCGAAAGTGCTTTCTGCACCAGTTGATCAAAATGCTTTTCTTTGACCTTAAATGCACTGCTGATCCAGAAAGATTGCAGAATGATAAGGCATATGAGTGCAACACTCATAAACACAGATACGACAACGATTAGTTTCTTGCTCATTATTTAGCAAATATACAGTGCCATCGCTTTTAAAATGAGACCTTTAACAAACTTTAACAAACCTTATCAAAACTTAACCAATAGAAGAAGTACTTTTGTTTCAGGAAATCAAATAACTGATTTAACTGAAAAAAAATTAATTCAAAGCAACTTTTATTAAATTTTTTCGTCTAATAGTATAGATAAAATAATTTAAATTGTTTAAAAGAGAATTAAAGTTCAATTAGGTTTCTGATTCTTTTCATAGGTAAAAATGGGTTAGGGTTAATAAAAAGGAGGTTTTTAAACCTCCTTTTTTCTTTTCACTTTCCAGTGATCCAATCAAAATCTGATTTTACTTATAGATTTTATTTTAGATGAATCAACGGGAATTAAAGCTGTAATTTCAGGTTGATTTTTAATCGACTGAATTATAGATCCTAATCCGGGAATATCGGTATCCGATAGGATCAGAAATACAAAGTCAATTTTTTTTAGTTCAGGGAACAGATAATTTCCACCATTTCTGTTCAATATAAAGTAATATTTCTCCGTTCCGTGCTCACTTTCATAAAAGAAATTCCGGAAGTTCTGTATTGCACCTTTGTTTTGAATAATAATATTATCAGCTAAAGACAGATTTATTCCAAGAATCCGGTTTAATACATAACAAATACGAATATCCGATTCGCTTGAAGAAACAGAGTATAAGTTGATTTTATCCTGTATTACAGAATTGTCAACTTTCAGTTGCTTTTTTTTTACCTTAGACTTAGTCACAATTATAATCCGATCATTTGAATGGCCTGTTTTGCAGCATTCTGTTCTGCTTCTTTCTTTGATTTTCCTATTCCCATTCCAACAATATCATCAAACACCAGCAAATGAGAAATAAAAACAGGAGTATTTTCATTTCCATTCGATTGTTCCTGGCAGGCAAAATTAATGTCTTTTTTATTCTTCTGTCCCCATTCAATAATTCGGCTCTTAAAATCCATTTCTGTCTCACTCAGTTTTTCAAGATTGATATGGTGATTTATTACCTTTTCAAGAATAAATTTCCGAACTCTTCTGTATCCTTTATCGAGGTAGATCGCGCCGATTATTGCTTCAAGTGTATCGCCATAGAGTCCTTTGTGATTATCCTTTGAAATACTTGCAATGATCAGATCACCTATGCCCATTTTTAAAGCAACTTTTTTCAGAGTCTCGCGATTTACTATTTTTGATCGTAATTGTGTAAGAAATCCCTCATCCTTAATGGGAAAGTTACTATACAGATGTTCCGCAACAATTGAATCAAGAATTGCATCTCCAAGAAATTCAAGCCGTTCATTATGTATATCATGCTCCTTTGAAAATCTTCCTGATGCGGATTTATGAATAAGGGCAAGTTGATACAATCTGTAATTTCCTGGAGTATACCCCAAAACTTGTTTTAATTGCCTCTTAAATTGCTTTTCAGGGTAAAAAAAATATTTGTTTTTCCTTCGAAAATAACTAAGCAAAGCTATTCAGAATATCTTTTAAATATAGCAGAAGTATTATGACCTCCAAAACCAAAAGTATTACTAAGTGCAATATTTACTTCTCTTTTTTGAGCTTTGTTTGGAGTCAAATTCAGTTTTGGATCAATTTCAGGATCCGGATGATTTAAACTTATTGTAGGAGGAACAATGCTGTTTACAATTGCCAGAATACATACAATTGCTTCAATTGCGCCTGCAGCACCCAACAAATGACCGGTCATTGATTTTGTGGCACTAATGTTCATTTTAAATGCATTGTCACCAAATATCCTTTCTATTGCTTTAGTTTCCGCAATGTCTCCCCTTGGTGTTGCTGTACCATGCACATTGATATAGTCCATATCATTGGGACTTAATCCTGCGTCTTCAAGTGCAAATTTCATCACATTGGCAGCTCCAAGTCCTTCAGGATGAGGAGCAGTTAAATGATAGGCATCGGCTGTAAGACCTC
>CAZWFM010000129.1:0-6033 GCA_964633185.1 uncultured Bacteroidales bacterium
CGAAATTTCTTGAAGTTTTGCAGGAAGTTATTTTATCTTCACTGCCATGCATTATTAGCAGAGGCACATTGATTTTATACATACTTAAAGAAGCTCTGATGCCGGCTTCATAAGCTTGTATAAAAAATTTTATTCCTATTCTGTCGTGAACAAGATCATCATGTTTATAAGAGTGAACTACACGAAGATCCCTTGAAAGATCTTCAGGTTTTAATCCGTTCGATGCCAGCAACCCGGGTAATATATTGCTTAAAATATTTACTGCAAACAGTTTTGGTTTTGAAGGAGGATTGATTAATTCAAGCCATGGAGATGTTACAATAAGACCGCCTATTTTATTGTTTTTCTGAATAGCATAATTCAGAACAAGATTGCCGCCAAGACTATGCCCATAAAGAAAGGACGGCATCGAAGAATATACTTCTTTCTCTATCTCCAAAAAAGTATCTATGTCGTTTATTAACTTAGAATAGTCTGGAGAATAACCTCTTTTCCCTTCCGATCTGCCATGCCCGCGCAAATCAAATGCTCTTACTGCAAATCCTTCGCCGGCAAGTTTTTTTGCCCAAAAGCTGAATCTTCCGCTGTGTTCACCCAGACCATGTATAAGATGTATAACAGCTTTTGCATTTTCTGAAGGATGCCAGGATTGTGAGAATAGATTCAAACCATCAGAAGATTTCCAGTAATTTTCAGAAAAATCAAACCCTTCTTCCTTACTCAAAAGTTCACTCTTCAACATTTTTAAAGCTCAAAATAAAATTTCGTAAACAAATTAACTATTATTATAATTGAAATAACGAGTTAACAGCCATAATTTAACCAATCAAATTTAACAAAATGCAGGAAGTTATACAAATAAGAACCAGTCAACAAAATGGTTTGTATGATATTACCGATAAAATTGAAGCCATTGTATCAGCAAGCACTGTAAAAACGGGCATTGTGAATGTTTATGCACAAGGTGCCACAGCCGGCATAATGATCCAGGAAAACTGGGATCAATCGGTGCAAAATGATGTAATTGCATTACTTCGTAGACTCATCCCTCATGGTGTTTGGGAACACGATGCACAGGATAATAATGGAGATTCACATCTAAAAGCAGGTATTGTTGGTCCGAGTGAGACCATTCCGATTGTTAATGGCAAAATGGGACTCTCAACCTGGCAGAATATTTTTTTGTGCGAGTTCGATGGACCGAGAGACAGAAGAAACATTGTCGTAACAGTAGTAAATGGGGAATAGGCAAAAGGGAGAATGCAGAAGGGGAAAGACAGAAGGCAATAGGGGAAAGCCATAGAGTAATCAATGACACAGTTTAATGAATATACTCAATGATTAACTGGAGAACTGGTGAATTGATTAACTGAGGGTTTATAATATACTACCTGATTATCAATAAGCCTCATTTCACCGGTTCTTCAGTTCACTAATCACGAATCACCAATTACACAACCGAGCGACGTGAGTTCGACGAAGTCAATTCAACAGTTAAACATTCCTAACATCCGGCAAACTTTATATTCCTCATCAGCCCTTTATACTTTGCCCGTTTCACAGCGGATTTTTCAAACAGCTGTTTGTACCGTTCTTCGGAGAGAGTCTCCCAGTCTTTTTTTGTCATATTCATGAGATCAGGGGAAGGCCTGAATGCCTTAACATCGTGTGATATTGCTTTTCGGTTCCAGGGACAAACATCCTGGCAAATGTCGCATCCAAAAATCCTGTTTTTGAATTTCCCTTTGAGTGACTCTTCAAAAGGTCCCTTATTCTCTATCGTCCAGTAAGAGATACAGAGTCTGCTGTCGATTGTTTTAGGCTGAATTATTGCATTTGTTGGGCAAGCCTGCAGACATTTCGTGCAATTGCCGCAAAAGTCCCTGATCGGCCTGTCATATTCCAGTTCAATGTTTGTAAGAAGCTCTCCTATAAAAACGAAAGATCCGTATTCAGGGGAAATGAGATTTGCATTTTTGCCTATCCATCCCAAACCTGCCTTTGCTGCTAATGCCCTTTCAAGCATAGGTGCTGAATCAATAAAAATTCTTCCTTCATGCTCAACGATTTCCTGATCAATTGTTTTGTGTAATTTTTTAAGCATGGCCTTTATCACCGCGTGATAGTCGTTGCCATAGGCATACTTGGAAAGTATCAGGTTATTTCTTTCTGGCAACAAATTTCCCGGAAAGTAATTCAGTAAAACTACGATAACAGATTTTGCTCCGGACATTAACTTTGCAGGGTCAGTTCTTTTTGCAAAATGATTCTCCATGTAATGCATATCGGCATGCATGCCGCTCATTAGCCAATCTTGTAAATGTTCTGCTTCTTCCTTAAGAAATTCTGCCGGAGCTATTTTGCAATCTGTAAAACCAATGGATTTAGCTTTTTGCTTTATTTGTTCAGACCACAGTTTTTTATTGATGCTCATAGGATCAAGATCCTATTCTTAATTATAATTTTTTCCTGACTTCAAATTCCTCAAATGCCTCAAGAATATCTCCTGCTTTAATATCATTGAAGTTTTCAATATTCAATCCGCATTCTTGTCCGCTAACAACTTCTTTGGCATCGTCCTTAAACCTTTTTAAAGATCCCAGGTCGCCGGTATAAATAACAATACCGTCACGTATTACCCTGACTTTTGCATCACGGCGTATTTTGCCTTCTTTTACCATACAACCGGCTATTGTACCGACTTTCGTAATTTTAAAAACTTCAAGTATTTCTAAAGTAGCCGTAATTTCTTCTTTGATTTCGGGAGACAGCATTCCCTCCATTGCAGACTTTATTTCTTCAATGGCATCGTAGATGATAGAATATAAACGTATATCTATTGCTTCCTTCTCAGCTAATTTTCTGGCCCCCATTGATGGTCGTACCTGAAAACCAACAACAATAGCATTTGAAGCAGCAGCTAAAAGTACATCAGCTTCAGAAATCTGCCCAACCGCCTTGTGTTTAATGTTCACCTGAATTTCTTCTGTCGAAAGCTTTATCAGTGAATCAGAAAGAGCCTCAACCGAACCATCAACATCTCCTTTCACTATGATGTTAAGCTCCTGGAAATTCCCAATAGCGATACGGCGTCCGATTTCGTCAAGAGTAATATGTTTTTGGGTACGCATTCCCTGTTCACGTTGCAGTTGTTCGCGCTTATTAGCTATTTCTTTTGCTTCTTTTTCACTACTTATGACATTGAACTTATCTCCTGCCTGCGGGGCCCCGTTCATACCAAGTATAAGCACAGGTGTGGCCGGACCTACCTCGTTCACAGATTTGCCACGTTCATTATACATGGCTTTCACCTTTCCCATATGAGTTCCCGCCAGAAGTATATCTCCAACTCTTAATGTACCTCCCTGAACCAACAATGTTGTTGTATAACCCCTGCCCTTATCAAGAGAAGATTCAACAACAGTTCCAAGAGCAGGTTTATTGGGATTTGCCTTTAGCTCAAGTAATTCTGCTTCCAGCAATACTTTTTCAAGAAGTACTTCAATATTGACCCCATTTTTGGCTGAAATATCCTGTGATTGGTATTTTCCTCCCCAATCTTCAACAAGAATATTCATATTGGCCAACTCTTCCTTAATTTTTTCAGGATTAGCATTTGGTTTATCAATTTTATTGATCGCAAATACCATTGGAACACCAGCTGCCTGGGCATGATTTATTGCTTCAACAGTCTGGGGCATAATTCCATCATCTGCTGCAATAACAATGATGGCTAAATCTGTAACCTGTGCTCCTCTTGCACGCATTGCGGTAAATGCCTCATGGCCCGGAGTATCTAAAAATGTAATTTGTTTATCGTCCTCCAGCTTCACGCTATAAGCTCCAATATGCTGTGTAATTCCTCCTGCTTCTCCTCCAATAACATTTGAATGCCTGATATAGTCCAGTAACTTGGTCTTCCCATGGTCAACATGGCCCATAACAGTAACAATGGGAGACCGGGGCAACAGATCTTCTTCTTTATCCACCTCTTCATTAATAGCCTCCTGCACTTCAACGCTTATAAATTCAACCTTAAACCCAAATTCCTCAGCTACAAGCGACATGGTTTCAGCATCAAGGCGTTGATTTATGGAAACAAACAAACCAAGATTCATACATGTTGCAATAACTTCATTGGCAGGAACATTCATCATTGTTGCCAATTCATTTACAGACACAAATTCCGTTACCTTTAATACATTCTTCGATTCTTCCTGCTTGAGAGTTTCTTCCTGCAGTTTCTGACTTGCAGCATCACGTTTTTCTCGCCTGTATTTGGATCCTTTTGATTTGCTTTTTGTTAGACGGGCAAGAGTATCTTTTATCTGCTTCTGTACATCTTCTTCACTTACTTCCTGTTTCAGAGATCGCTTCTTGCGTTTCTTCTTTGACTTATCCTTTATAAATTCATTATCAGTGTCTTTGTTTGTTTTATTCTCTTCAAGTTTAACCCTTTCCTTCTCCTTTCTAATTCTCTTCCTTTTTTTCTTTTTATTATAACCTTTATCACTATTCGTATCTACTTTTTTAATTCTTTCAGGCAAATCAATCTTTCCAAGCACTGTTGGTCCCCTGAGTTTTTCAACTGTAGCACGAATAACATCTTCATCTACGCCTTCCTTGTGAAGCGTCTCTATCTCTTCTTTAATGATCTCTTCTAATTCTTTCTCTGATTCTATCGGAATCTCTTCTTTATCTCCTGATTTTGCTTTCTCAGCTTCCTTTTCATCCTTTTCCTTCAAGGATTTCTTATCTTCTTTGGATTTAAGATCAATTTTGCCAATTACTTTTACTTTGGATTCTTTCTCCTTAGGTTCGGTTATGCTTTTATCTTCAGTTACAATTTCTTCTTTCTCCCTCTCCTTAGCCTTTTCTTTCTCTGCTAACTCATCACTTTTAGCTTTCCCGACCTTACTTTTTTCTTGAAGATCAATCTTGCCTATTACTTTGAGTCTTACCTTTGTATCTTCCATTTCACTTGAAGGAGCTTTTGCAGCAGTATCTTTTATCATCAGTTCTTCCTGATCTTCAGTTGGTTCTTCGGTTTCTTCTGTTATTTTTTTGTCAATTGAAACAGCATGTTGCTTATCTGCAAAATGTCTCAGATTAAGCTTCTCCGACTCCTTTTTTATCGAAAGATCAGAACTAAACTCTTCCAATAGCAGCTCATATTGTTCAGGCGTAATTTTCGTATTGGGATTTGAATCAACCTTTTCACCCTTTTTATGAAGAAAATCAATAATAGTCGAAATCCCAACATTAAATTCACGTGCAATTTTACTCAATCTTGTTGCTTTGATATCTGCCATAAAAAAATCTGTTTCTAATCTATCACTGTCTATTAATATATGATACTTCGCTAATATACTGCTTATTATTCAAACTCAGCCTTTAATATCTTAACCACTTCTTTAATGGTTTCCTCTTCCAGATCAGTCCGTTTCACCAAATCTTCAACTGTAAGTTCCAAGACACTTTTTGCAGTATCACAACCAACAGCTTTAAGTTCATCAAGTATCCAACCATCAATTTCATCAGCAAACTCTTCCAGGTTTACATCTTCATCATCTTCATCTGCTTCACGATATACATCGATCTCATAATCTGTAAGTTGACTGGCTAATTTAATGTTCAATCCCCCTTTCCCAATTGCAAGTGAAACTTCATTTGGTTTCAGGTATACTTCAGCTTTTTTATTTTCCTGATCTATTTTAATGCTTGAGATCTTTGCAGGACTTAATGCCCTGGTAATATAAAGTTGTATATTGTTGGTAAAATTAATTACATCAATATTTTCATTTTTTAATTCCCTGACAATACCGTGAATTCTTGATCCTTTCATTCCAACACAGGCTCCAACCGGATCAATACGCTCATCATAGGATTCAACTGCAACTTTAGCTCTTTCTCCGGGCACGCGTACAATTTTTTTAATTGTAATCAGACCGTCAAATATTTCCGGTACTTCCAATTCAAAAAGCCTTTCAAGGAAAACAGGTGAGGTACGTGATAAAACAATTAAAGGTGTAT
>CAZWFM010000130.1:0-6015 GCA_964633185.1 uncultured Bacteroidales bacterium
TCCTGAAATCATTGAGGGGAAATGGAATTATGACCGGACAGTGATCATACGATTTAATACGAAGGAAGATTTTAAAAGCTGGTATCATTCAAAAGATTACCAGGAAATTGTGAAAGATAGATTAAGCTCTTCAATATGCGATACAATACTATTGAAAGGTAAGTAATCATATGAATTATAAATAAATTAAAAGGTTACTATAAAGTAACGGTTTAATCACCCATACAAGTCCCTACGCGTCTTGCACATTCAATCCCGGACTGTCACCTCCTGCTGTTGGTATTCCTATGTGTTTGCTCATCCTAAAAAGTGCTTTATTAATAATTTACAAAATTTTCATTTGTTAGCAGTGGAAAATGATATCAGAAGAGAATCCTGGTCCTGTTTTCAAGGTATTTTCTTATATTTTTTTTTGATAATCAGACAGATTGTTGCTCTTTAGATCTAACTCTTTTAAATTTTTCATTCCGCTTATCTCTTTCTGCAACAGCCGGATATTATTATTACTTAAATTTAGAATTTCAAGATTTAATAAAGCTCCTATATTTTTTGTAACAGAATAGATCCTATTATCACTCAGATCAAGGTATTTCAAATTGCTTAGCTTTGAAATGCCAGGTTCAATACGCTCAATCCGGTTACGACTTAAGTTCAAATAACCAGTCAGGCAGAAAGGCTATGTTGTTGTTGCGGGGATAGAGTTCCTGCAGATTTTTAAATTTGGCAATGTCTTCAGGTACAACATTGAGTTTTTGATTGTCGAGGTTAAGAATGTACACTCTCTTTTTGCTCAATCCGGCTTCAACAATTGATTTGTATATAGTTGTTTTCGCAAGCTGATCTGCTGTTTTTAATTTTTTTTGAGAAAATACCGAAAGGGACGGTAGAATTGTGACAAGAAAAAGAAAAAGGAGTTTTGTTCTATTCATCATCATGATTTTTAGCCTGCTAAAAAAAGGAAAATTTTTCGAGCAATGCCCTTTGGAAAAGAAAAAAACGGATATTTAATTTTCTAGATATCCGTTGGTTGTGAAATGTTTCAATGTTCTATTTGGATTCCATCAGCATGTTTTTCAGAAAATATACGACATCATCCTTCCATGTTTTCCCGCAAATGTCAATGTCCCCATCACCATCAACATCGGCTGCTACAGCATCCGTACATTCTGTTTTAAATAGTATTTCCCTGTTTTCCCACTTTTCACCGTTACCTTCCATATTCTCAAAAATGAATAATCTCTTGTACAACTCACTGGTCATTGGTCCGGCTCCTGAACAGATATCCAGATCACCATCGTTATCAAAATCAGCAACACATAGTGAATGCATATCTTGTTTAAGACCTGATGCTACAGGATGAACATACCAGTTTATTCCTTTTCCATCTTTGTTTTCATGCCATATTAACCGGCCATCTTTGTTATTTGACTCACTCTGCACCAGATCAGCATCTCCGTCTCCGTCCATATCAATAACATTAACTCTTGAAGAGCGACCAAATTCTCCCTGACTTTCAATATAGCCAATTGTACGGTGGACTATCCATCTTGAACCATCTCCGTTTACATTGTCATACCATACATCACTTCTGACAATGTCAAGATCACCATCGTTGTCGAGGTCACCAATTCCGTTGGGTGAAATTCCACCAGGCACTCCATCTCCCAGTTTTATCTTTTTCCATTTTTTTTCAGGATTAGAGCCTATGTAATAAACATAAAGTCCATCCTGCGGACTTACAGACACCAGTTCATTCACTCCATCTTTATTGAAATCACCATGAATGTTGTCATAAGCATAAATAGACCCATTTTCAAATCGTTCCCAGATATCAGTACTGTTCCCGGGATTCCGGTACCAGCTTCCTCCCGAAACCTGGTCAGTTTTTCCATCGCCATCAACATCAAATGCCGTTCCTCCTTTATCGGTCAGAGCATTATCTCCCAATACATGCATCTCCCACTTTTCCGCTCCAATGTATTCAAACCACCAAATAGTACTTCCACTCGCTCCGGCAATAAGATCCATATCTCCATCATCATCAATATCTGTAAGAGAAGATTGTCCCAGTAACATTTGATCCGTATGGCCAATTTCATAATATTTAAATTCGGGAAATTGACCATAAGTGATAGCAATAGCCGGAATAAGAAAGATCACATACACAATAAGTTTTAAAAACGATTTCATTGGTGAATTCTTTTAGGTTACAGAATAATAGAAAAACTGAATTAAAATAAACTTACGAAAACTCAGGTATTTTGTTTTGATTTAATACGAATTATTGAATGATTATTCAAGGACTTCAAAATCCCAGTCGTCAATACTCAATTCGGCTTCAATTTTCTTTTCAATCTCATCATCCACTGACGGGAAAAGATCTATCCCGGTTTCCTTTTCAATCTCATCAATGGAAACAGCATAGGACTTAAGCGTACCGGATGAAGTTCCGTTCTTAAAAATAAATCCTATCGCCTTTTGGTTTTCAGGATCATAAACTGCTTTATAGAAACGTTTGGGGACACTAATTTTGTTATCACCAATTGTTTGAAAAGGAGAATCAGCAAGTATTGGACCGCATACAACATACAATCCATGATTACTTGTTGTCCACAAACGTATCAATCCCTCTGTCTTTAACCAAATGTGATTGTAATAAGCCAGTTTCATGGGAGCAATATTGCTTAAATAAAAAGTTTCTTCAACAGCACCCTGAATTTGTTTTACATCCAGGTAATTGACAAACTGTGCCATGATATAACCGCCCTGTTTGTAATCTTTTTTGCTTGCTGATCTGATCCTGATCATAGGATCAGGTATATATTTTGCCTTAACTTTATCGTTTGCATTGACTTGCGCTTTTGTAACCTTATAACTAACCCATGAAGGCATAAGGTAACTCGTATTATAAGAAAACGAAAATCCTTTATGATGTATAGTTTTCTCCCTGTCCATTTCAGAAGGAAGAAGAATATCAGCGATTTGTGCATTCAGACCTGATAATACCAATATCAATACCAATGCAGTAAATGTTCTTTTCATAATGCAAATTATTTTGTGATTTCTTATTAAATATACGAAATCGATCACATTATTCAAAGAATTGAACAAAGGGATGCATCAAGCGGTAACCTGCTCAGGATTATCAATTTGGTTGGGCTTAATGAACAGCTCTCTGCCCAATTGAAATGCTTTGCTTTGAATTTTAATCCTCTGGTTGTCAACAATACGGTGAAATGTGAATTATTTAATATAATGGCTTACTCAATATCTCTTCTTATAACTTCATTAATCCACATGTTTATATCAGACTCTAAAGTAATCATGGCAGTATTTTATTCAAATTAAAATTATCACATCAATGAAACTTACATGTTGAATCTTAAGTTTTTGTTATATGTTTCTATCGTTCAAATGTAAAAAAGTATGGAAATTCAATGTACTGACGAAAACATTCAATACTATTAGATTGTTGTATTCTTTGTCTTTTTGTAACTATGCATAAAAAAATAATAAGGGGCAAAATATTACTTTGTTATTTTGAAAAAATAATGAATCAATTTCGTATTGATAATTCATTACATATACTAAATAAATGCGTTGGAGATAGACTATTTTTAAATATCCGGTAAAACAAAATTTCTATGAGAGGTTTGGTTCTTTTTGCAATCCTATTGTTTGTGTTTATATTTATCATTGATCAGTATTCCTTCAGAGGGATAAAAATACTTACCGATGATCTACCTGTATTCTGGCGTCAATTTATCCATATTGCATTCTGGATGGTCCCCTTGATTATTTTGATTATAACAATTTTGATGAGTTTTCAGATGCGTGAGGTAATGACTACCGGTAAATTTCGTATCTGGTATTTTCTGATGGGAATGTTCATGCTGTTCTATGTTCCAAAGATTGTATTTGTAATATTTCAGCTTGGAAATGATATCGTAAGACTAACAGGATGGATAATGACCCGACTCAGCACACCTGAATCGCAAGCGGCTACAGTGGGTACCGCAATGACCAGAACTGAATTTCTTTCAAAAATAGGTATTGTAATTGCAGCTATTCCTTTTTTATCTGTAGCACACGGAATTATCATAGGTAGATTCAACTATCAGGTGAAAAATATTACACTGAGTTTTAAGAATCTTCCAAAAGCATTTGACGGATTCAAAATACTACAGATTTCAGATTGGCATATTGGAAGTTTTCATGGACATACAAATAGAGTCCAAGAGGCAATTGAACTTATCAACCGACAAAAGGCTGATTTGATATTGTTTACAGGTGATATTGTCAACAATGTAGCTGAAGAAATGCAGATCTTTATTCCTCTTCTGAATAAGATCAAAGCCGAATATGGAGTTTATTCCATTTTAGGTAATCATGATTACGGTGAGTATATTTCCTGGAACAGTGAGGAAGAACACACCGCAAATATGCAAAGGCTATATGAATTTCAGAAGCAGGCAGGTTTTACACTATTACGCAATGATTCCGTAATTCTTGAAAAGGGGATAGATAAAATAGGTATTGCAGGTGTTGAGAACTGGGGATTGCCTCCATTTCCTCAATATGGTGATCTGAACAAAGCCCTTGGCGAAATACAATCTCTGCCATTTAAAATATTAATGTCTCATGATCCTTCTCATTGGGATGCCGAAGTTTTAGACAAAACGGATATCGATCTCACTCTTTCGGGTCATACTCATGGAATGCAATTTGGTATTAATATACCGGGGATAAAATGGAGTCCTGTTAAATGGAAATATCCACGCTGGAGCGGTTTGTACATTGGAAAATCTCAATATTTATATGTGAATGTCGGAATAGGTTATATAGGATTTCCCGGAAGGGTCGGTTTTATGCCTGAAATCACTGTTTTTAATTTGCTGCGCAATGTTGATTGAGTTCCATGGAATGAGTTGGATATTAACAATTATTTTTCAATCCTAACTAATTTTCTTTTTGTTAGAACTATTTGATTTTTATCGCGTAAAAATCTGAAAACATTGTTTTTATGTTTTCCAGAATTATTTTTATACTATCCCTTATTCTAGTTTCAGCAATATTCGCAGATTGTTACTCGCAAGACTATTCCGGCAATGATGAGCGGTCAAAAAAGACTATTAAAACCCAAAAGAGAAGGGATTACAGCATTGATAAAGTAAAAATTCCTTTGCACAAACGAATCGAACAGAAATTTGTGAGAATGTCAGCCAATATGAATGAAAGAAAGGAACAAAGACAGATTAAAAAAGAGAGAAGAAAAATTGAAAACGCAGAATTGAGAGAAGCTAAAAAAACTCAGAAAGAAGTTGAAAAATCATTGGCAGAGATTGAAAAAAGGCAAAAGGCAGATGAGAAGATCAATACACGAAGTTCGGAACGAATTGAGAAAGAAAATGAAGCTGCAATGAATGTAAAGCAAAAAGAATTGCAGGATCAGTTGAAAACAGATGCTAAATATAGTGAAGAGATCAGAAAATACAACGAACAAATTTTGGAAATGCAACAATCGAAACGCAATGAGATTGTTGATTATGATTCGAAATACAACAGACAAATCAACAAATTGAATCGCAAAGAGGATCAACACATAGCTCGTATTGAAGAAAAGAGACTCAAAGAGCTCGAAAAATATTCGTCTGAGATCAGAAAATACAACGAAAAACAGAAGGAATTATTACAAGATGGTTATTTCTACACACAGCAAGAAGATGAAAAATATAGCGAAGAGATCCAAAAGCATAACGAGGAAGTGCTGGCGGCCCGGCAGGCAAGACAGGATGAAATTGCCGATGCCGGTTCAAAATACAACAGGGAGATTGCCGAACAGAATGCAAAAGAAGCAGAGCTGATAGCACGCGAGCAGGAGCAGAGGATCAGGGAGCAGGAAAAGATCAGTGCAGAGATAGCCGCATACAACGAAAAGCAAAAGGAGCTAAGCGAACAGGAATACGCCCAATTGCAGCGTGAATATGACAGACTGAGCGAAGAGATCCAAAAGCA